>NZ_CANCWN010000019.1:0-40127 GCF_947381485.1 Limosilactobacillus avium
TTGGCATACACCAATCGAGATCTTCCTGCTTAATCTACGTCATTAAATTCGTTCAAGTTATTTCTTGCAATCTGCCACAATAATTAAAAATGTTTTTAACCGACCAATTTCCATTATGTCCCACCTTAATTCGCTCTCCATTACACTATTAATGTAGATTTTAACATAGTTCTGTAATGATTAAGTGAACTAATACTTCACCTGGAGAACGAATCACTACTTTTCTTTATCGATTGATCAACATATAATTTTGGTATAAAGCTTGAATGCTTAAAAGTACACAGTTAATTGTTAGGCAATTCAAACTTTAGTCCTCTTTTAAGTACCTTAAACTATGCAGCGAGAGGCAAAGATAGTAATAGTTGTCAGTAATAAGTTAGTGGCGTTGTTTTTAGGAAAGAAAAAGAGTATTAAAAATTCGCTTAACCTTATTTGGGTAAATACTGCAGCAGCTGTCGCAATACTAGTTCTTTATGGTTTTACCATTTATTTGTTGCTGATTTCTAATCTGTCTTGAACTCGATTTTTAGTCGTAATCGCATTTTGCGATTGCGGCTTTTCTATTAGTTAGGAGTTTTTATAAATGAACATCACCAATAGCTTTCTAACTGTCTTACATAATAACCAGATTACTGGTACTGTTGCCGCGGTTATCATTATCATCCTCGCCGGTTATTTCTTAACACTGCAAGGAATTTTTACTAGCGAGTTGGAACATCAACTCACTAAATTAATTTTGACATTATCCGTTCCCGCACTTTCTTTTATTGCTTTTTTGCAACCCCTAGATACTCACCTTCTTCGCGAAGGCGTCATAATTATTATGTGGGGATTTATTCTCTATATCGGTCTTTTATTCATAACTCCCTGGCTTTACCCCTTTGTCCATCAGCAAAGTCAAAGAAGGGTGTTTGGTATTATCACCACTTTCGGTTCTACTACCATCTTTGGGCTGCCAATTGCGGGAGCGATATATGGGGCCAAGGGGATTGTCTGTGCCTCGCTTTTCAATATTGCCTACCGGCTCTTGCTCTATACCTATGTTTATATGGTGATGGCACATCGACAACTTAAATAGGGAACTATTCGGAAGATTTTCGTCAATCCAATCGTTATTGCTACCCTTCTTGGCCTTTGCTGTTGGTTACTACAAAATGAGGCTCCACAGATTTTAGTCAACCATCAGAGTGTCGCTTTCTATCGAATCGACCTTACAGCACCATGGCTCTATCGACCACTTAAGTACCTGGCGGACCTTACAGCACCGTTATCATGGCTAATAATTGGCTGTACTCTTGGTAACCTCCCTTTCAAACAAATTATTCTAGACAAAATAGCTTGGTATTATGCAGTTGTTAAATCAGTTCTAGTACCCCTATTTTGTCTGCTTATCTTATTACTAGGTCAGCATATGCACTTGCTTGCAATTAGTACGACAGCAATTGCTACTGCGACCCTACTCATGACTTCACCCACTTCAACTATTCCTGTTGCCTATTCAATTAACTATCATAACTTCCCCAAAACTACTACTAAGTGCTCAATGGTCTCCAATATCTCCTCTATCATTATTCTCCCATTTTGGATAACCGTCTTAAACATGATCAAGTAACTGTGAACTACTCGGCCATTAATAACCGCGCTTCTGGGAACACGGAGTAGTATTTAGGATATTATACCTGTATTCAGGATACCTAACTTACAGAACTCCACTCTTTTACCATGGCTAGTCCCTAGCCAATAGCTTTTAATCCTTGATGCAAGATATTAACTGCCGCATTAATATCGCGGTCGTGATGGGCACCACAGTTTGGGCAAGTCCATTCACGAATTTGTAACGGCTTTGGTCCGCTATGGTAACCACAGTAGCTACAAATTTGACTGGTATAGTTCGGTTTAACAGTTACTAATTTCTTACCATACCAGGCACATTTATATGCCAGCATAATGCGAAACTGATACCAACTAGCATTCGTAATGGCCTTAGTTAGGCGATGATTTTTCTGAAGGTTTTTGGCTTTCAAATCTTCAATGACGATTACGTCGAACTGCTTAACTAAAGTTGTTGTCAATTTATGTAAATAGTCTTTACGCTGGTTCGCTACCTTGACGTGTTTCCTTGCCCGTTTTCAAAAAAAGCTAGCCAGGAAAATCTGGTTAGCTTTTTGGTTAATATCTATAAAAATTATGCAAAGAAATCAGTTGCTTCAAGTACCCGAACACAGGCATCATGCTTAATTCCCTCCTGAGCAACAGATAGGTACCCGGTTTCAGGGTCACGCTTAAAGAGAATTAACTCGTGTGGCATCTGATTAGCAACTAGCATAAAGTCGCCATTCTTGCTCAAATCAAAATCACGTGGTGAAACGCCATTCGTTTTGATTGTTTGAATTTTTTCAAGATGGGCTCCACCATCAAGAACCCGGTAAACAGCTAGCGAGTTATGACCACGATTAGAGGAGTAAACAAATTTTCCATCTGCAGAAACTCTAATTCCGGCAGATTGATTGTGGCCAGCAAACCCTTCAGGAATATTAGAATAACTTGCAATCCGGCTCAGTGTCCCGGTTGCGGGGTTATACTTTACAACCGCCGTCCGACTGCCAACTTCGTTCAGCACATAAACATAGTTATTAGTGTTCTTATTAAATGCTAGTTGCCGTGGGCCAAATCCCGCCTCTGTATGGTATTCAGAAACTTGCGTTAAACTAGCATCATCATTGACATCGTAAACCAGTAACTTATCAGCACCTAGGGAGCAGACAATCAACCGACCATCAGGTAGTAACCGGGTAAAGTGGATGTGGGCAGCATCCTGAACCGCCTTAGGGCCCCGGCCTTCAATTGGGTAACGATGGGCAGTAACAAATTGGTAATTGTCATCAAGCTTCCAAGTCAGAATAGCATTGGTATTGTAATTAGCAGCGAAGACCATCTTCCGCTTATCATCAAGGTAGACATAGGATGGCACCGTGTATTTTAATTCATTCCAGTAGTATAAGTGGTCAAAGTAGTTATAGGCCTCATAACTCCCCTTCACGGACTGGTCAAGCATTGATTCAGAAATCAACTTACCCTTGCCCGTTTGCGGGTCAAAGTCAATGATACCAACGCCACCGGTTTCATCATTCTTCGTCATAACAACTGCAATCTTATGGTCCTTAATAGAGTAGTTAAAGAATGCTGGGTTCTCAAGTTTTGTTACCAAATTAATATCAGTAATTTTACCCTTGTCAGTATCCAGATTAGCAACATAGATTCCTTCTGAAGAATTATGCTTACCACCAGTGTAACTATCAGCGGTATATCCACCAAGTAAAAACTTATCTTCCATGACTTTTCCTCCTCAAAAATTAGTCGATTGTTTCCACTAAACTCTGCTTAATAATGTCCGGTTTAAGCTCTTGCCCAATTCCTGGCCGGTCGGGTACCTTCACCTGACCATTAACCGGAATCAAGTCATCATAAACCGCTGCGGCCCGGTCTTTCGTGTACATTGCCCGTTGGTAAACTTCGTGAATGTAGAAGTTCGGGATAACCGCCTCAACCTGCAATGCCGCCGCGATTGCGATTGGTGAACCACAAACATGAACCTGCGCGTTAATGTCGTAAGTGTAAGCCATATCACAGATCTTCTTGGTTTCAGTAATTCCACCAGCCAAGGTCAAGTCTGGTTGAACAATATCAATTGACCGGTCTTCTAGCATCTGTCGGAAGCCCCACCGGGTGAAGGTCCGTTCACCACCAGCGATGGCCATGTCGGCCGGCATGTTTTCCCGAACAATCTTGTAGAAGTTAGGATTCATCGGGTCAACCGGTTCTTCGTAGTACAAGATGTGCAGTGGCTCAAAGGCATGGGCATATTCAATTGCCGCTGTTGTATCAGTATTGGCGTGCATATCGATAATAATATCAAAGTCCGGACCAACTGCGTCCCGAATTGCCTTCACCCGGTCATAAGCAATTTGGATTTCCCGGTGATTGAGTGGGCCCTTTGTGTTCCAAGGCTTCTTCGGATCATCCCCCCACATGATTGGGTCAAACTTAAGGGCAGTGAATCCTTCTGCCTTAACTCGCCGCGCAACATCAGCATATTCGGCTGGTGTTGAAAGCTTTGGTAACTTCGGATCTGGTGCCTCACCCCAGTTGTATTGCAACTGACTAGCATAAGCACGTAAATGATCATTTGTCTTTCCACCAAGAAGTTGATAAACCGGTGTTTTATAATATTTCCCCTTAATGTCCCACAGGGCAATATCAATTGCACTAATTGCAGCGTTTGGTACAACTCCCCCAGCAATTCCCCAGTAAGTAGTTCGTTGGAGCTTATCCCAAATTGCCTCAATATTCATCGGATCATCACCAATAATGGTTCGTGCAAAATCCTGGACCATTCCATAGCCAGCGCGCCAGCCTTTTCCGTAAGCAAGGCCAGCCTCACCAAACCCAGAAATCCCCTCGTCAGTGTTAATACGCACGATAATAGGTGACCATTCTTCCGTTGAACCACCACCATTGCCGCTGAAGCTAACGTCTGGAGAAGGAATCTTCATTACATCAATACTTGTAATCTTCATAGTTATCCCCCTAAACTCTGTATTATTAAATAATTCAAATTTAATTTAGTAGAGAAAGCTTTTTCTAACTGTCTTTATCATAGTGATACTTTTCACGATTTCACAGTCACAATCAATTCACCACAAGAACCGAAATTCGCCGTAAATATGCTTCAAGATTCTCCGATCATGTGATTAACATCTCAAGGGCAAGTATAAAAAAGTTCCTAATATTCAAGAAATGAACATTAGGAACTTTAATTATATGAAGAATTCGTACATGATTCGCCTAGCGATACAACCTATTCTATTATGTTATTCATTATCAATTATGACATTGGTGCTGGGTTGAACAAAACCATATCATTGTAGAGTTGAAGTGATTCTGCAACACTCTTCTTTTCGCCACTGGCAACGTCAAGAATATAGTTAAAGAGTTCCGTTCCAACTTCTTCAACTGTCTTTTCACCAGTAGCAATGGTTCCGGCATTAATGTCAATCAAGTCTTGCCAGAACTCTTTCAAATCTGTACGGGTGCAGACCTTGATAACTGGTGCAGCTTCAAGGTTATACGGTGTTCCCCGGCCGGTAACAAAGACTTCTAGCCCCATTCCAGAAGCTAGTTGCATTGGTCCAACAACAAAGTCACCAGCTGGTGTAGCGTTAAAGATAAGACCATGTTTTGTAGGAATAGAACCAGCAGAAATAACTTCAGCAATCGGTGCCGAACCAGACTTAGCAATTGATCCCATTGACTTCTCAACAATTGTTGAAAGGCCACCTTTCCGGTTACCTGGAGTTGGGTTAGCAGAACGGTCAACTCCACCAGCAGCCAGGTAGTTATCATACCATGACATTTCCTTAATTAACTTATTACAGTTTGGCTGGTCTGGAATACGACGGGCAATAAACTGAACCCCATCACGAACTTCACTAACTTCGGAAAACATAGTAGTTCCACCGCCAGCAACAATCAGATCAGAAGCATAGCCGGCGCTGGTGTTCCCAGTAACCCCGGAGAAAGCGTCTGACCCACCACATTGGAAACCAACATTCAACTTGGAGAGTGGTTGTTCTGTCCGCTTCCGCTGATTTAAGACCTTTAACTTCTTCTCTGCCATTTCCATGATGGCATCAATCATTGCTGGGAAGCCACGGTAATTTTGGAGAAGCATGAAATTATCATCATTAACCTGGTCCTTATCTACCAGCATCTCCGGTTGTAACTTTTCACATCCGAGGCCGACCATCATAATTTGGCCACCAAAGTTCGGATTTTTCATAATATTCCGCAGCTCACGGATTGGTACCCGCGCTTCTTTGGCATTGATAGCAACCCCACAACCATAGCCGTGACGAATTAATACAATATCATCAACGTTTGGATACTTAGGCAGAACTTCCTTTTTTAGACGATCCACCGCACGTTGGCAAATTCCTGCAACACATTGAACGGTTGTCATGATTCCTAAGATATTCCGTGTTCCGGCATACTTACACCCTGGGACACTGTAACCCATCCACGTTGTCCGCTTCGGTTGCGGAAGTTCATCAAGACTCTTAATGTTCTTCCCGTATTCTTTCTTTAATTCTTGAAGATCCGTTGACGGTGGTAATATTAGTGAATTTTCGTTTACCCAATCACCAGCCTTAATATCATCCTTAGCGTATCCAAGGACAACACCGTACCGCATTACCGGTTCCCCTTTTGGAATATCAACAAGTGCTACCTTGTGTGCCTGAGGGATTTTAGTATTTGCGGTAACTTTACCCAGAGCGACCTCACCTGGTTGCAATTCATGCAGTGCAATTGCGACATTATCTTCCGGCCGCATTTTTACTACGTTAACTTCCATGTCTGTCTCCTCTCATAAACTCGTTTTAACAATCCATAGTTACATTATAGTTATATTTTTCACAAATAAACGGCCCTTTTGGTTCATCAGGGGAACTAAACCAGTTGTCAGTCGTTAACCCCCTTTCGTATTTTGTTCATCAGGAGAACCAGATGTGACTGTGGCCATATCTATTCTTTCACTATACTAAAAATAAAGTTTGTTAACTATTACACAAGCCGATTGGAGGATTCGACATGGCAATTCTAGTAATGCTAATAGGGGTGGTACTGTTATTCCTACTCATTATTAAATTCCGTCTAAACACATTTGTTTCATTATTAGTTGGTCTCTTTCTTGGGATTCCCTGGACAAAGTTACCAACTGTAATTGAAAAAGGGATTGGTGATCAGGTCGGCCACTTAGCAATTATCTTTGGCCTTGGTGCCATGCTTGGTCAGCTAATTTCTGATTCTGGTGCTGGTTTTAAGATTGCCGATACCTTTACCAAACACTTTGGTCGTAAGTATATCGAAATTGCCGTTGTTCTGACATCTTTTATTATCGGACTAGCAATGTTCTTTGAAGTTGGCTTAGTCATTCTTCTACCAATCATTTATGCGGTTGCCATTGAGCTAGACCTCTCCTTTCTCTACCTTGCATTGCCAATGGCCGTTTCCTTAAACGTAGCACACGCATTTCTCCCCCCTCATCCGTCACCGGTAGCGGTTGCCAGCATTTTGCACGCTTCACTTGGTCACGTGCTTTTAATTGGACTGTTGTGTGCCATTCCAGTGGTTATCATTGCAGGGCCCCTCTACAACCACCTACTAATGAAAATTTATCCGAGTGTGTATCGAAAAAACGTTAAAATCGAAGTTCTTGGCACGATCCATCAGCCACGTATTAAAGACCAACTTCCAAGCTTTACTACTAGCATTTTAACGGCAACTATGCCAATAATTCTAATCATTATCGCTACTGTTACCAAATATATTCTACCTAACTCTAATATTATCAGTATTATTTTACAGTTTATTGGTGAGCCTGATGTTGCAATGATCATTTCACTACTGATTGCCGTCTTCACACTGGGAATTAGACGAGGAACAAGAATGAAAAGAATTGGCCAATCAATGGAAAATGCCATCAAGCAGATTGCAATGATGCTCCTTATCATCGGTGGTGCTGGTGCTTTTAAGCAAGTTCTGGTTACCGGTGGAGTGGCCAACGATATTTCAGCACTATTTATCCATTCCAACATCTCACCACTAATCGCAGCCTGGTTAATTCCAGCCCTACTTCATTTTTGCCTTGGCTCAACCACCGTGGCTGCTCTTACCGGTGCAGGACTTGTTGCCCCACTAGTCGCCGGAACAGGTATCAGCCCAATCCTCATGGTGCTTGCCGTTGGTGCCGGTTCAACTTTTGGTGATCACGTTAATGGCGCCGGTTTTTGGATGGTTAAAGAATACTTTGGCTTAAGCTTGAAAGAAGCCCTAGCAACCTGGAGCGTACTGACTTGCGTTACTTCAGTAGTTGGCCTTCTTGTTGTCTTATTCATGTCCCTATTTATCTAACGTGAACTACTCGGCCATTAATGACCGAGCTTCTGGGAACAAAAAGGCCAGTCAATACCCAACCGCCTGACTGGCCTTTTCATATGGGTTAATTCATGTAGTCTAAATCATCATACTGCGTATCTGCTTGCTGCTTGGCCATGTCCTGACTCTGGTAATATACCGCATCGACGTGGAGGTCAGCACCGCCGGCCTCAACCAGGACCTTGACCTGCTTACCGTTGATGGTTTCATCGTGAACAGCAAAGTAGGTCCCGGCACCAGCGGTTTGGGTCCACCCGTGGATGCAAAGCCAGTTCATCCCCTTGGCGTTAACAAAGGTTGCCCGGGCCCAATCCTTCGTGGCGTCCATCACCGCCTTATTGGTTGTGTTGCTGTCATCATCCAAGAAGGAGTCATCCTGCTTGTATAATGACTCAGTACTACCACCATCCGAGTCACTGTAACGGAAGGTATGGCTGCCAAAGGTAACCGTCCCGTCGCTATCGTCGTCAGCGGTGTACCAAGTCCCCTGCATCTCGCTTGGCACGTTGACCGGGCCCTTATTACCGTACTTACCAGTCTGGGCACTCGTACCCGTCCCTGCATTATCTGCGCTGGGACTCGTCAAGCCACCGTTCGTCTTGTCGACTACCTTAGCCCCCTTAGAAAGGTTATTGACCAACTGTCCCTGGCCATTGTCGTTCAGGTAGTCGACCATTGCAGAACGACTAACCGTGCCCAGCTTCTTGGCCTGACCCGTGTCCGCATTTTCGTAAATGGTAACGTTACTTCCCTTTAGCGTGTATACCAGGCCACTTGGCTGACCGTTAACGGTCACGTTGTAGACCACGCCCTGGCCATTGTCACTCAGCTGGTACTTACTCGTCCGGAAAAGATTCACCTGCAGGCCCTTCTGTTGGGCTGACTTAGCAGTTGAAGCCCACTTATTGCCGTACTTATTACCAGCATAAGCAGTGATTACCGCAACCGATTGCTGTGGTGACTGGTTATCCTTATCAACCTTATCGTTTGTCTTTGCCGCAATCAGGCTGGACGATGAACTCTGCTGGCTGCTGCCGTTGGAATGGGCACCACAACCAGCGAGCAGGAGGGCGACCCCCGCTACTAAAGCTAAGCTTAACTTTCTACTTTTCAATGTACTTCCCCCACTAATTATTTTCTCTCCTAATATACACCTAAATACCAGTAAACAAAAAAGCCCCGCAGTCGAAATCACGACCGCGGGGCTTTAGTTAAAATCAATTATTAGGCACGGGACTTGTAACTGCCATCAGTGGTGTTGATGATCAGCTTGTCACCAGTCTTGATGAAGGCTGGAACGTTAACAACTAAGCCAGTGCTCATGGTAGCAGGCTTACCACCACCATCGATGGTAGCACCCTTGATCATTGGTTCAGTTTGGGCAACGGTCATTTCAACAGTGGTTGGTAATTCAACACCGATGATGTCGCCGTTAACAAAGTTCAGAGTGATGTTCATGTTTTCAACCAGGTAGTTACGGTCGTCACCCAGTTGTTCGTGAGTCAGGGTGTATTGGTCGTAAGTTTCCAGGTCCATGAAGACAGCGGAGTCACCTTCGTCGTAAAGGTATTGCGCGTTCCGCTTGTCAACGTTGACTTGTTCAACCTTTTCGGATGGCCGCATCGTCGTGTGCACAATGGAACCAGTCCGTACGTCTTGGATGTCCATTTGCATCAAAGTGTTACCCTTACCTGGCTTGTGGTGGTTGATTTGCAAAACCTTTAACAGCTTGCCGCCACGTTCAAAAACCATGCCTTTTTTCAAATCGATTGTTTGAATCATCTTAAAACACCTTCATTAATATAGATTATTGCATCTGGCCCGCCGCCAGCCGCAGCGGTTACTGCCAGAACGTTTTTGATGGCCCAATCAGCTACCGGGCCATAGCACATTATCCATTGTATCACATTCCGCAATTTTGCTATACGTTAAAAGCCGGCAATATTCAAAAAATCGGTTCTACTTAAGGGCCGACTGCAGTTTTTCGGCGATATTCCGCGGGCCAGCGAAGAAAAGTTGGTCCCCTTCTTCAAGGACGGTCCCCTCATCCGGCGAAATTGTCTGCCCGTGCCGGAAGATCTTGCTGACCGTAACCTTGTTAACTGAAGGCAGGGCGGCTAGGGGCTGACCGACATACTTGGCAGCCCTGACAGTGGCGGTGAAGAATTCGTCCTCCGTATTCCGCAGCATGTTTAAGACCACTGGTGTTTCAATCATCGTCCGCAGCACACTGATATTGACGTTAAACGGGTTGTAAACTTCAATTCCCTGGGCCCGTAGTTTATCGAACTGTCCGTTCCCCTGGTCTGGATTCCCCTGAGCAGCAATTACCCGGTTAACTCCCTGGTCCTTGGCAATTTGCGCTAGGCGAGCATTCTTATCGCTATCTTCAAAGGCCACAACCATCAAGTCAGTATCAAAGTAGTGCCCCTTCTTCAGGCTGTCAACGTCAATTTTCGGTAAGAAAGTTAAATTGGCAACCTTATTCCGGTATGTCTGGTAGTTATCCTTGAGGTCGGTGGCCACGCGGATGTCATACCAGTTCTTGGACAGTTGCCGGGTCACTGGAATAGTTGCTACGTTGGCCCCTAAGATAACGACCCGTTCCTTAACCCGATCGGCATCCGATAAGTGGTAAAGGGAGTTAAAGCCGATTGGTCCCAGTACACAGGCAATCAGGGCCGCCAGGACAAAGGCATCCGACTGCAGTGCCGTGATGGTGTGCAGGTTCTGGGCCACTTGCAGGGCTGGCAAAACTAAGGTAATCGTCGTGACCATTAAGAATCCCCCGGCAAAGGCGTTCTTCTTTGTAAACGACCGCCGGAAGACAAAAAGGGTCGGCAGCTTGGCCAGGATAAAGCACAGCACCAGAACCGGAATTAAGGTTAAACCGTGTGGGTCGGCAAACAGGCTCCGCAGGTCGAGTTTGACCCCGGTCATGATGAAGAAGAATGGAATCAGAAAGCCATAGCCAATTGATGTCAGCTTCTTTTCAGTTGCTTCTGCGGGTTCCAAGAGTTTCATAACCATCCCGGCCAAAAAGGCCCCCAGGATGTTTTCGGCCCCCACGTCATCGGCAACCGCAACCAGCGTGAAGATTAGGAAAAAGGCCAGACGGATATCCAACTGGGTCGTCGCCTTTGAAATCTGGTTAAACCAGATAAACGGCTTCTTAAAACGCCGCAGTAGGAAGATTGCGGCAACAAAGAGGAGGACGATCAGCCACAGGCGGCCGGCATTACCACCGTTAACCGATGCGTAAATCGTCAGGGCCATCATTGGAACGACTTCACCAAGGACCGCCGTCAACATCAGGGTTTGGCCCGCCGGCTGGTTCAAGATATCCTTCTCCTTGAGTGTCGGAATGACGACCCCCAGAGCAATGGTTGAAAATAGTAAAACGGCAAACAACATGTCAGGAAAGAGTCCCGTTACCTGAAGGACTCCGGCTAAGACGACCGAACAAATCAAAACAACGACGAAGGCCGTTACCGCAATATTAAGCGGTGACGAGCCCTTGTCCTTCTTCTTGGTCGGGTCCTTTTTGAACAGGTCAAAGTTAATCTCCATCCCCGATAAAAACATCAGCATCATTACCCCAAGTGTTGACATCATCTGAAGTGACTCCGTCTGAATAACGATGTTAAAGACACTCTTGCCAAGAATAATCCCGGTAATAATTTCCGCCACCGCGGTTGGCACATTAGTAATCTTAAACCGTGCCATCACGATTGGGATAATCAGTGCAGCAAACATTACAATTATGAACGATATTTTCCCCATGATTGAACTTCCCTAGTTAATAAAATATTTTTTGCTAATTATTAATATTAGCTACTCAATGGCAATTTTAGAACTTTTTAATTTAAAAATTAGGTAATACTGTAAATTTAACTACCGATAACAAAAAGAAGCGCGATGCTGGCAGTGCACCGCGCTTCTCTTTGCATAAGTATTGAAGTCATTTTTACCGATTCTATTATGAGATGTGTCCTGATGATTTCTTTACTACATATACCTATTTATCTACAAGTAAATAATATCTTTTAGGGACACGCTTGTTAACCGATTGTAAGCAATACGAAATAAAAAATTTTATGCTTTGTTGTATAAGAAGATGCCGTGAGCCCTCATTAGTTAAATTTCACTTTTCGTGATATAAGTGAAAACAAGAAAATAGAAATTTTAATTTGGTATTTCTGATTTTTGTTCGTAATTTCACTAACTTTGCTGACCACTTACGCTCCATTCAATATAAAAACAGCCTCGCATTTTTCAGCGAGACTGTCTTTAATTAATACTAATCCATTACCAGGTAAGACTTGATTGCCTGACGTTGGTCCATTGCCTCGTAAGCGGCTTGAATCTGGTCCAGGCTAAATTCCTTCGTGAAGACCTTGCCGGGGTTAATTTCACCGTCAAGGACGGCCTTGAGAAGGGCTTCCTTGTCATAAGTAGTGACGGAAGCTGGGCCCCCAGCCACAATGGTGTTCTTGTAGAATGGCGTCGTCATGTCCTGCTTTGGCGTGTGTGGCAGGCCAACCCGGCCAACAATCGCGCCGGGACGACCAACCTTCATTGCCGTATCCGTAGACTGCTCAGTCCCGACACATTCAAGGACCGCGTCAGCACCAGCACCGTTCGTCAGGTCCATAATGGCTTTAACCGCCTCGTCACCACGAACGGCAACGTTATCGGTGGCACCGAATTCCTTGGCGAGGGCTTGTCGGTCGGCGTGGCGGCTGGTGGAGATAATCTTCTTAGCGCCCCGCATCTTGGCAGCGATGATGGCACACAGGCCAACCGCACCGTCGCCCATTACGACAACCGTGTCACCGGCACCAACATTGGCAACCCGGGCAGCATGGTAACCAGTGGCCATGACGTCAGCCAGGGTCAGGAGGGACTTCTTCATCCCCTCACTGTAGTCTTCGGGCTTGCCAGGGATCTTTACCAGTGCCCATTGACCGTGTTGGAAGCGGATGTATTCAGCCTGGACCCCAGACGAGAAGTTATCAGTGTGTGCCTGACAGGAACCGTCAAAGCCGGCCTGACAAGCAGCACACTGTCCGCAACCGTGGGTAAATGGGGCAATTACGAAGTCGCCCGGCTTAACCGTGGTGATATCGTCACCGACTTCTTCAACGACCCCGATTGCCTCGTGGCTGGAGTTTTCGGAGTGGGCTTCTACCGGGTTGATCCCCCGGAAGTTCCACAGGTCGGAGCCACAAACACATGCCCGTAACACCTTAATGATTACGTCATCTGGCTTCTGAACCGTTGGCTTGTCAACGTCCTTCAGTTCCATTTGACCCTTACTTGCAAAGAATGCTTTTTTCATTGTCCAAGTCTCCCTTCTGTTTACCTATAATTGTACCCAATTAGTGAGCAGAAGGGTAATACTTTGATTTTATTATTCACCATACCGTCAGGGCATACTTAGATGGCTTGGGGAACATCAACGCCGAGCTCCTTACCGATTGCGGTAATTTCTTCGTAGGTCTTATCGTCGACCGCTACCCCGTTTTGCTGGTTTTCCTTCAGGTAACGGTATTCACGGTCACCAGGAACCCAGGTCTGTTTGCCAGGAACGTGTTCCAGTCCCCGAATCCGGTCTAACATTGCCGTAGCGTCTTTCTTCAAGGTCTCCGGGTCACCAAAGAAGGCTGGGTCAAAGGCAAAGAGGAATTGACTGAAGTCGTGCTTGCCCTTGACTGTGTCGGCCGAAATCGAACCCTGGGCCAGAATTCCCGTCAGCAGTTCAACGACGATTGAGTTACCCATTCCCTTGTAGTTGGCGTTAACTTCCTTGTTACCGCCAAGGGTGACCAGACCGCCACCCCTTTGTGGGCCCTCACTAAAGGCCGCCGTAGCCAGGATATCTTCAGCTTCCTTTGGGTCCTTAACAACTTTGCGGTTCTTATCAACGACCCATTCGCCTGGCAGTTCCTGGCCCTTCTTATCGGCAACCTGGATCTTACCACCGGCTACTGCGGCCGTGGCCCCATCAAACATGAACGGGTGGGGGCTAGCTGGGAAGCCAAAGGCAAAGGCGTTGGAGCCAAGAAATGCCTGCGTGGCGTTTGTCGGCACTACCAGGGGCCGGGTATTGGTCAGGGCAATCCCGACCAGGCCCGCATGCAGTGCCTGGCGGGCGTAGTAGCCAGCAATTCCAAAGTGGTTAGAGTTACGGACAACCCCAATGCCGACACCGACCTTCTTAGCCTTCTCGATTACCTTGTTCATTGCCAGGTGGGCGGCAATTTGCCCCATGTTTTGGTTAGCATCGACGAGCACGGAACCCGGCAGTTCACGGAGGACCTTAGGCTGCTTAGTCGGCACAATTGTCCCGTCCTTAATCATCCGCCGGTACCAGGCTAACCGTTGAATCCCGTGGGAGGAGATACCCCGCAGGTCCGCGTCCACCAGGGTGTCGGCCAGCAAGTGACCATCCTGTTCGGAAAAACCTAACTTATCAAAGACCGTTTCTAGGTACGTACGTTCATCAGTTGCTTTTACACGCATAACATAATCACCTTTCTATGTTTATGAGACTTTTTCTAATGTTCAGGTGCAAATATTGCGGCTAAGGGGAACAAGCAATTTTGGGTTCATCACCACCTAAGATATTGGCATTCTAACCTTATTACCCCGTTGTTAGGTATCACTGAAACTAAGATTCCCGCGACATTCTCCTCAGTGCTTCTTAAGTTATTATTTTTAATTTTAATCAAATTCAAATGAAAAGCAACGGTTTGTTATCGTTTATTCATTTTTGCCTTGACGAGTTAATAATCACTCAATATAATGCTTCACGTTAATTCACTTTACTTAGGAGGCCTCTTAATGCAAGAATCCGTAAAAATCCCTCGTAAGGTCATTGCTGCCATCGTTGCGACCGGCCTGATGTCCTTCTGTGGGGTCATTGTTGAGACGGCAATGAACATCTCCTTTCCCAAACTAATGGAAGAATTCAACGTGACAACTAATATCGTTCAGTGGATGACGTCCATCTACCTACTAGTTGTCGCCATCATTGTGCCCCTTTCGGCCCTCTTGAAGAGGAGCTTCCCGACCAAGAAAATCTTCGTGACCGCCAACCTCCTCTTTATCATTGGGGTCACAATTGACGCCCTGGCGCAGAGCTTTCCCCTGCTCCTGCTTGGTCGGGCAATTCAGGGGATTGGCACCGGGATTGCCCTCCCCTTAATGTTTAACATTATTATGGAACAGGTCCCCCGGCAAAAGATCGGCATGATGATGGGCTTCGGTAACCTCATCACCGGGATTGCCCCGGCGATCGGTCCGACCTTTGGGGGAATCATCGTTTCTAGTCTGGGGTGGCGGTGGATCTTTATCATCCTCCTCCCCTTCCTGGCCTTCTCACTAATTGCCGGCTGCTGGGGAATCCTCCAGAAGTCAACGGTCGAGCGGCAACATTTCGACTTTATCAGTTGCCTGCTGATTGCGGTGATGTTCACCGGCCTGGTCGTTGGCTTCAGCAACCTTTCTGCCACCCCACTGTTTAGTTTAACCAGCGGTGGAATGATTCTCCTCGGCCTGATTGCCATGGCCCTGCTCGCCTGGCGGTCACTGCACATCAGCCAGCCGGTCCTTGACTTCCGTCTCTTTGGCAACCACCGTTTTGCTGGCCACGTCCTGATCTTCTTTCTGACCCAGATGTGCTCACTTGGTTTTGCCTTCCTGTTGCCAAATACATCCAGCTGGTCAACCACAATACTGCCTTAATTGCTGGCCTCATCGTGATGCCGGCCGGTTTCCTGGGTGCTATCTTTGCACCAGTTGGTGGACGCCTGCTCGATACCCATGGTCCGAAGCGGCCGGTGGTTGCGGGAATCACCCTGATGCTCGTTGCCATTCTGGCCTTCACCATCATGGCCCGGCAATTGAATAACGCCTTTATTACCCTTGTTTACTGCCTTTACATGGCTGGAATGGGGATGCTGATGGGGACGGTTATGACTTCCGCCCTTTCAACGTTGTCAGGTGCGCAGTCGCCACAGGGGAATGCCATTCTCAACACCCTCCAGCAGTTTGCCGGTTCAATGGGAACCTCACTAGTTGCCATGATCGTCGCCAAGAGTCAGGTTGGTGTTGGCAAGACACCGGCAGCGACTGCCATGGGAACCAGTCACGCCTTTGTTTTAATGTTGGGCTTTGCAATCATCATTTACCTCTGTGTTCTGAAGTTTGTTCCTAAGAAAATCAGTAAGTAAAAAGCAAGCGGCCCAGACGTTTTCCGACGTGAGAACCGCTTGCTTTTTATAATAAAGAATAATTGCTATTTTACTTGGTAATCCCAATCATGATACCACCGGCAACAACCAAGATAACACCCGCGATGGTGAACTTGGTTTCCTTCGATGTCTTAGACTCGTGCAGGATCCAGAGGCCACCAAGGGTTGAAATAATAACGTTTAACTGTGAAATGGTGTAACCAACTGCCACCCCGTTAATCTGGTTAGAAAAGATAATTCCGAGGTTAGCGATGGCAAAGCAGGCACCGGTTGCCATGTTCTGCCAGGTCTTAACGCCAAACATCTGGTTATTCTTTTCAAACGCACACAGGATAACCATGGCGACGAAGATAGCGACCGCTTGCGGGAAAACAACGTCCCAGCCGCTAAGCTTGAATGCTGTCGGGAAGGACGCGTAAGCAACGAAGCCGAGGGAAGAAATCAGGAGGTAAAGCATTCCCTTTTTTACGTTGCTCCCCTGCTCGCTCTTCTCATGGTAGGCCGTCATGGCAATCCCACCGACAATCAGGATCAGGGCCCCAATTCCGAGGAGCCACTGGTTAACTGACGTCCATTCATGGAAACAGATTGCCCCAACAAGGGCGGTCCCGACTAACTGCTCACCAACCGAGATTGGCATCGTCATCGTTACCCCAACGAGGGAGAAACTCTTTACCTGCAGGATGATCCCGATACAGAAACCAATCCCACTGAGGGCCGAGCCAATCCACAGGGCCGGTGTTAGTACCGGTTGCTTAATTAAGTAAACGGCAATCCCGACAATCAGGGTGACAATCGCCATCCCCATTACCTTGTTCGTGTACTTACCACCAATCAGTTGCATACTGATAACCTGGAACCCAAGGCCAAACGCCGGCACCAGGGCAATTAAAATATCTACTAGTGACATATCCACAACCTTCTTTCCTTATTCAAATATTCACAACCACCAGTGAAAAAAGGCCGCCACTGGCAAGTGACTCACCAGTAGCGGCCCAGAAAGAAAAAAGAGTAACTAGTTTTCTTTCTTTGCGTTTTCCATTGCCTTCATAATTGAAGGGTTCTTGGAATGGCAGTCCTTAATCATTTGCAGATCTTCTTCTGTCAGTTCAACAGTGTACTTAGCCATTTTCTTTCCCCACTTTCTGTTGTTTATATGTCTACTATACCACTATTTAATCGCCACGGTGGGAGGCAATTAGTTAAAACTGTAGCAATTAGGCAATAAATTGCTATCACCAGATAATTCAATAAATTTAAAATTAGAGATTGACAAATTAAAATGAGAATGTTTTAATAATGGCAACAACAAATTACGAAAGGAAAGAGCAATAATGATTCAACACTCACAAAACACTGCTAACAAGTATTATTACGGCTATGCTTATTACCTAGTCTAATGTCTGTACTTTGGTGCGGACAAGGACGTTCGCACCAGCAGAGCTGTATTTTGTGAGCCCTTTGCTAGGTGCCATCAATCTAGTAAAGGTGAAGCTCTTTTTTCGAGCAATTATTTTCGGTTAATATCACCAACTGGATTGAGCAAACGCCCTGATTCCAGTTGGTGTTTTTTGTTTACTACCTATTTGCGGAGGAAGAAGAATTATGAATTCATTAAAGAAAAATAATCATCCAGAACCCACCTTTAGTTTTGGTGAGAGTCTTATCGTCTTAATTGCTATTTTGTGTATCCTCGGTTACCTGATTATCTTTAAGCAACAAGAACCACAAGCGCCCCTGTTCATCGCCTTCACCCTGCTGGCTGTATACGGCCGTCTACGGGGGTTCAAATGGAACACCGTTATGGACGGGATGCGGGAAGGGCTCCGCGCCGGGGTTGACCCGCTGATCATTTTCCTGTCCATTGGTGTCCTGATTGCGACCTGGATTTTCTCGGGGACCATCCCCACGATCATGTACTTCGGGTTTGAAATCATCTCGGTTAAGTTCTTCCTGCCAACGGTCTTCATCGTTTGTACCCTGGTCGGGGTGGCCTGCGGAAGCTCCTTCACCACGGTTTCCACAATGGGAATTGCCTTCATTGGGATTGGGGCAACCTTGAAGATCAACCCTGGCTTAACTGCCGGCGTGATCGTTTCCGGTGCCTTCTGCGGATCCAACATTTCACCACTGTCCGGGACCACCAACCTGGCCGCTAGTGTTGGTAAGATCAGCATCTACGAACACATGCGGGCACTGATGATCACTGATATTCCAGCCTGGGCAATCTGTGTCGTCCTCTACACCGTTTTAGGGTTGAACTCCCACAACGTTAGTCTCTCTGCTGTCCACAAGATGATGCACGGCCTGGCCAACGGCTTCTGGATTTCCGGTTGGGCCCTCCTGCCGGTCCTCCTCCTGATCGTTCTGGCGATTCTGCAAGTTCCCGCCATTCCTTCACTGGGTCTTGGTTCCCTCTTTGCAGCAGCACTGGGCTGGTTCCACGCCCCAACCACTAGCATCACCACGATTACCAAGACAATCATGATGGGTTACGTTTCCCACACGGGTGACAAGACCATTGACACCCTGCTTTCTAAGGGTGGGATTGCAAGTATGCTGACCTCACTAGCCTTGATCATCTTCGCCCTGGCCCTCGGTGGTTTGCTCATCAAGTTTAACATCATCAACGCCATCATTAACCACCTGTCCGGGATCGTGAAGACGCCCGGCCGGGTAACCCTGGCCACCGCCATCACTTGTATCGGGGTCAACCTGACCGTGGGTGAACACTACCTGGCAATCATCCTGCCTGGTCAATCCTTCCTGCACGCCTTTGATAACTTAGGCCTGAAGCGGAAGTTCTTGACCCGGATCCTTAACGATGCCGGGGCCGCCGTCAACGCCATCGTTCCATGGAGTGTTTCCGGCGTCTTCATTGCGGGGACCCTGCAGATCAACCCACTGCAGTTTATCCCGTGGGCCTTCTTTCCGTTCCTGGTTACGATTCTTTCAATCGTTACGGGGATGTTCATCAAGGCCCCTAAGCAGGCGGCCAGTCAAACAGCAGCAGCCTAACTTTCTCATCGTTTTCCAATTTTTCTCTTGACAATGCTTTCATAAAGAATATAAACTAGGGACATAGTCATAGTAGGAAGGTCCCAGAGAGTGGTTGTCACTGGCTGTAAGCAACCGCACCGTTAAGCCGAATCCAAGCTATAATTTAACAGGTTAATAATCAATTAAAAAAGAGTAAAGCACGTCTTTAAACGAGAATGGTAACGCCGTCACTGGTGTCTCGATTAAGGCGTGCTTTTGTTTTAGAAAGGATGACCATGATGCTAGAGAATGTAAAACGAGTCGTTGTCAAGATTGGGACCAGTAGCCTGATCCTCCCTAACGGCCAAACAAACCTGAAGGCCATCGATTCATTGGCCTTTGTCTTATCAACGCTTAACCACCAGGGCTACGAAGTTACCCTCGTTTCGTCCGGGGCAATGGGTGTTGGCCTGGCCAGTGAAGGATTGACCCAACGGCCCCACGAAATTGCCCAGCAGCAGGCCCTGGCATCAGTTGGCCAGACCGAACTAATGCGGATCTACTCCCAGCGGTTTCTTGACTACCAAACCAAGGTGGGTCAGCTGTTATTAACCAGGGACGTATTACACTTCCCGGTTAGCCGCCAGCACGTGTTAAATACCCTTAATGTTTTGCTAGCCGACCACGTCATCCCCATCATCAATGAAAACGACTCGGTAGCGGTCGACGAACTTGACCACCACACCACCTTCAGTGATAACGACGAACTCTCTGCCCTGGTTGCTACCCGGATGGGGGCCGACCTCCTGATTGTTCTTTCCGATATCGACGCCTTTTACGACAAGGATCCCCACAAGTACAAGGACGCCCAGCCAATTCACCAGATTGCGGAGGTAACGCCCGAGTTAGAAAAGGCGGCCAGTGGTTCGAGCACCCGCTTCGGGACCGGAGGCATGGTCACCAAACTGCACGCGGCGACAACCATGATGAAGGCCAACAAACAGATGGTCCTTTGTAATGGGAAGGATCCCCGGGTTATTTTCAAGGTATTAAACGGCGACCAAGTAGGGACCCACTTTGGTAAGTAAGGAGGAATTAGGAATGGATGCAGAATTAATTAAAATTGGGCAACAAGCAAAAGCAGCCGCGGACCAAGTTGCCCTGCTAGATACAGCCACCAAAAACCAGGCTTTAGAGAAGATGGCAGCGGCCCTGGAGGCCAAGCAGGATGAGATTATCGCTGCCAACAAGGAAGATTTGAAGGCCGCAGTTGATATGCCAAAGAAGTTCACTGACCGGCTGATGATTAACGCCCAGCGCATTACCGACATGGCAAATGGTCTCCGCAACGTCGCCCAGCTCGCCGACCCGACTGCCAAGATCGACAAGGGTTGGATCACCGCCGATGGCCTCCAGATCCTCCAGCGCCGGGTTCCCCTCGGTGTTATCGGGATCATCTTTGAGGCCCGGCCAAACGTAACGGTCGACGCCACTGGTCTGACCTTCAAGAGCGGTAACGCAGTGATTTTACGGGGTGGTAAGGAAGCAATTCGGACCAACACCGCACTGGTCAACGTCCTGAAGCAGTCCTTGAAGGATCAGGGCCTACCGGAAAATGCCGTCCAGTTGGTGGAGGATACCAGCCACGAACAGGCCCAGGAGATGATGAACCTTACTGACTACATCGACGTTTTGATTCCCCGGGGGGGCCGCGGCCTAATTCAGCGGGTCGTCAAAACCGCGACCGTACCGGTAATTGAAACCGGGGCCGGTAACTGTCACGTTTATGTTGATAAGGATGCTAATCTCGAGATGGCCACCAACATTACGGTGAACGCCAAGGTCCAGCGCCCGTCCGTCTGCAACGCGGCCGAGAAGCTGTTAATTCACCGTGACGTAGCGGAAAAGTACCTGCCGACCCTTGCCAAGGCACTGACTGATCATGGTGTTCAGCTCCGCGGTGACGCGGCCGCCCGGGCAATCGTTCCCGCAATACAGGCGGCAAGTGTAGCGGACTGGGATACCGAATATAATGACCTAATCATGGCAGTAAAGGTCGTCGACTCTCTTGACGACGCCATTGCTCACATTAACGCGCACAGTACCCACCACTCCGAGGTGATCATCACCGACAGCCTTTCACGTGGCCAGGACTTCCAGCGGCGAATCAACTCGGCCTGCGTATACGTGAACGCCTCGACCCGGTTTACTGACGGGGGGATGTTCGGCTTTGGTGCTGAGATTGGTATCAGCACCCAGAAGCTCCACGCCCGCGGGCCAATGGGGTTAAACCAGTTAACCACCATCAAGTATGAGATCACCGGGAATGGTCAAGTCCGGCATTAATTAATTTAGAATAAGTATGTATTCCCCGTAGTTGGATGATTTTCGGCTACGGGGATTTTCTTAAACAAAAAATCCCGCCTTCCGCCAGCACCACCAGGGCGCTAACAGAAAGCAGGCACGTCGTTTTATTAGAGTAGCCGCTTTTCAGACAAGGTATAGAAGATCCAGGCGAGTACGCCGAAGAAGACAGGACCAAAGGCGGTCCAGAATGCGGTTGAGTAGTCGTGTTCCAGCATTGGTTCAATGCAGGTAAAGAGGATCCCGATGGCAACGACCAGCCAGACAACAATGCTGACAATCCAGGTCGTCGTCATGCTCTTGTAGAAGACAAACGGCCGGTCGAGGTCCTTCTTCATCTTGAAGAACGGAAAGGCCCCAATCAAGAACAGGTACGGTGCCGACGAGGAAACATTCATCATATCGGTCAGGACGGTGTAGAATTTACCGGCGGTGTCACCACCGAAGGAAATAAAGAGGATGATGGCACTAACCAAGATTGCCTGGAACCACATTGCGTTGGCCGGCATCTGGACGTCATTAAGCTTAGTCAACTTCTTTGGTAAGAGCCGCGGATCACAGCCCTCAATAAAGGACTTGATTGGCGAGTAGGTCATTACAAAGGCCGCACCCAGGCCCCCAAAGACATCGGTAAAGGCGGTAAACTGAGCAAAAATCTTCCCCAGCAAAAGGGCGCCAGCGTGGCTAAATCCGAGTTTAGCGCCAAAGACAACCCCCATGTTTTCAATCAAAACATATTCAACGTTGGCCAGGTTAACACTCGACTTGCCAAGGAGGTGGTGCCAGTTAGCAGTCACCCCACAGACGAAGATGGTGATGATGTAGATGATGGTCATCATAATTGTGGCGATGATGACGGCCCGTGGGAAGGTCTTTTCCGGCTTCTTGACCGAGTCAATCAGGCCGGCCGTCGTTTCCATCCCCCCGTAAGCGAAGAGGGCGTAGACGATGAAGGAAATAACCGCGATTGGTGAAACAAAGCTGCTATTTGGCGACTTGACCATTGCCGTAGCAGTCAGTGGTTCCGCCAGGTGGCCACCCTGCATCAACCAGATAATTAAGCTAAGGACAACAAAGAGAACGGCAATCCCGATGGTGAAGACCCCGCAAATCGAGGCAATCCGTGAAATAATGTTTATCCCCCGTGAAGCAATCAAGGTAACGACAAAGAGGAAGACAATTTCCAAAATTCCCAGCGTCTCGTTAGCACCCAAGCCAAAGAGGTGCCACGTCTGGGTCTTATCGGTTCCTGAAATCATCGTTGAGACGGAAACCAGGAAGAACTGGGTAGAAGAAACCAGCCAGACAACCCAGGCCGCCAACCAAATAAAGGAACCAATGAAGGCGGGTTTTTCACCAATTGACCCCCGCAGCCAGGAGAAGATTCCCCCGTGAGCATCCTTAAACGATGCCCCGTATTCCGCAAACATCAGCGAAGAGGGGGCGAAGAAAAGGAACGCCGTTAAGACATACCAAATGATACTGGCATAGCCCATCTGGAAGTAGGCGTTCTGCGCATTACTAAAGCCGTAAATGGATGAGAAGATCATCAGGACCAGGCTCATCAGGCTAATTTTTCCAATAGTATTTTTATTCAAGATTACCCTTCTTTTTTGTATAAATATCAACAGAGCTTAGTATATAACTAAATTGATAAAATGTTAATGGCTAATCAAGAATAAAGTGTTCACCTAATATACAAAATATCCAGGTACCATCCCCTAGTTGAGGATAGCTCCTGGATATTTTGTATTATTTGCGTAATTTGCGTTGGTCATTGATTAAGTAGTAAACCATTCCGCACAGTAAGATGATGATCCCGGCGGCCAGGACCCAGGTCCCCGGACCAAACGAGTGGTAGTTAACAAGCATAAAAATTAGGGCCCCAATAAAGGTGATGATAATCCCCCACCGGATGATTATCTGGAAGATCCGATTGGCCCGCACCTTCAGTGACCGTTCCGCCAGTAGCATCAAGAGCATCATTGCGGGGAACAGCAACAGGCAGACGTCCACGTGCAACAGGCGGAAGATAAAGCCGTAGTTCCCCCGCGGCGTTGTTGGCACGTCTGAGTTATACAGGTCAGCGCGGTACTCTTCCAAGAAACCGAGGCCGCCGACCGCTAAGAAGATGCAGACCATTGCGGTAAAAATTCCCCGAATCGTGTACGTTGCCGTCCGTGATAGCTCATGGTTGGCAGCGTGCTTACCAAAGGCGCTCGCCCCGGTGATGAGGACGGCCCCAACAAAGGTGAAGACCCCAATCACGAAGTCACCCAGGTCAACCCCGGCGACACTGTGGCCACGCGGTTCGAAAAAGCCCTTTTCAGTAAAGAGGTGCGGAATCTGTACCCCTGAACCACCAAGTCCAGAAACGAGGTAAATGGCAAGGGTCAGAATAATTCCGATAATGAGGAACCATTCCCCAACGTTACGGACGGTCTTCGCCTTCCCCACCAGGTAACTGCCGAAGCGGTAGTTCGCGATGGCAATCAGCAGGGACAGGACCGAGACAACCATCATATCCGAGTGGGTTCGGAGCAGGGCGTCCTGCCATTCCGCCAGGGTATAACCAATCTGGTTGGCGTACCATCCACAAATTCCTGGCCAGTTACCAAAATCCATGATGAAACCAACGAGGTCGCCGAACAGCCCCGCAACCAGGGCTGAGGTAGCGGCAAGGAGGGCAATCCAGTAGGCCTTGGTCCGCTTAAAGGCCCGGTCCTTTAGGATGATGAACCCAATTACCAGTGACAATAGGATAATGTCGAGAGCAAACATACTGAGAATCTGGTACCAGAGGGTGATCTTGTGAACCATCGACCGGTTAATTTCCCCACCCGTTACTCCAATCAGGACACAGGCAATGGTGAGGTAAAAGATAATCTTCTTGATAGTCTGGCTAAGGTTAAAGACGTGGCTAACCAGTAACCCCGTGATTCCCGCAAAGCCCACGGTCAGACCATGCAAGTAGAAGATGCGTGAGTAGTTTAACGCACTCCCCCGGACCGTGTAAAAGGCAAAGGGATGGGTAACTAGCAGCCCGCCGCACAGTGCGTATACGATCATCACCACAATTAACCATTTAATGATGTATGACCACGAATACTTACCAATACCGACTTCGGTATAATTCTGATTTTTCATATCGGTCTCTCCCAAATAGTATGATATCGTACTAAATGATAGCACAAAAAAGCGGCATCGAAAAGGCTGCTTAATCATCTGGGTTTAACTGGTCCCGAAAATCATCCTTAATCTTCTGGAAAGCTGGTAAGAGCTGGGCAAAGTCAGCCGGGTGCTTCTGCTGGACGGCAAGCTCACTAGCCGTCAATTCGTCGACCAGGGGCCCGACCAACTCCTTTCCCCGCGGGGTCAATGATAGAAGTCGTTTACGCCCATCCGTGGGGTCCTTAGTGACCGCAAGGACGGCGGCGTCCCGAAACTTGTTAATCATTGAATTGATTGTCTGTTTGGGGATACTCCACCGTTTACTGATCTCGTTGGCGTGGGCCTGATTGTCATGGTTATAAATGTAGTAAAGAAAGTGGAGTTCATTGAAATTTAGCCGGTGCTCTTGGGCATAGCGGGCATAGACCTGGGAGAACTCGGCAATTAATTGGGCAAGGTCATCAAAATAATTCTTCATATTTCCCCCTACTTGATACGCTTTACCGAGGCTGCTGGCAAGAACTTGACTGGTAGTTTGTAGCTGTCCTTGACCGGCTGATGATTGATTTCCCTTTGCAGGATCTTAACTGCTTGTTGGGCAATCTCACCAATCGGCTGCTCCATCGTCGCCAGTTCAGGGACCATCATCCGCGTTGTTGGAACGCCATCGTAGCCGATTATCTGCAGGTCATCGGGCACCTTAATCCCCCGCTGCTGGGCAACCTGAAGGAGGAGGATCGCGTCCATGTCGTTGCTGGCAAAAATACCATCCACGGCCGGATAGTCAGTGAATAACTTGTTAAACAGCACCAGCTTATCCTCCCGGGTGCTCCCGAAGTCAACACTGTAGGTATGCGGTGTTAAGCCATGCTCTTTCATCACGTCTTCGTAGGCTTGCTGACACAGGTAGTCGTGGCGGTCAAAGAGCTGCTCACTGTCGGTATGGAGGATATGGCGGGCCCCCCGGTCCAAAAGCGCCTGGGTCGCTTGCCGTCCCCCCTGGTAGTTGTCGGAACTAATGTTAGGAATTGTGGAACGGAGGTAACGGTCAATTGAAACGATTGGCATGTTGGTATGTTGGTACTCAGGGATTTGCTGTTGGTGGTTGTGGGTGGCAATTACGAGGCCATCTACTTGGCGGGCCAGTAATTGCTGGAGGTACTTTCTTTCCTTATCAATATCGTTTTCTGCGTTCCCAATCATGACCCGGAAACCACTCTTGAAAAACCGCCGCTCCAATTCATAGGTTAGTTGACCGAAAAATGGGTTGGCAATTGTCGGGACCAGGATACCAATAGCCATTGTCCGCTGGGCCTGGAGCTGCTTGGCAATTATATTAGGCCGGTAGTTTAGTTTCTTCATTGCTGCTTCAACCTTGGCAATTGTTTCCTTACTTAGGTAGCCCCGGCGGTTAATCACCCGCGAGACGGTGGTGGCGGAAACCTTGGCGACCTTAGCAACATCATTCAGTGTCGGCTGGCTCATAATCAACCTTCTTTTCATTTATTTTCACTATTTTCAATATACACCAACCGACGAGCGCAAAAAAGAGGGATTGAGGCTGGGAGAAAACTTTGTTTTCTTACCAGCCTCTTTTAGTTTTCCGAATATTACACAGTAATCGCGGAAAAAAAGCGTGTTCCTAGTGTCTAGTTACGGACAATCATTGGCCCGTACCGTGCTAACAATCGTCCTATACTAGCCATACGGAGCACTCTGAAGCTTTTTTCCCAGCTTCAATCCTTCTATTCATTTATTCACGTTTCTTAAGGGGTTGTCCGTTAACATCCTGGTTATCTTTCAGGATTACGAAGCAACCGTAAATTCCGGCGCAGAGGACGATGGCCGCAATGACCAGGAAGGTTGGCTGGTAGCCAATCTTGTCCCGCAAGATCCCCAGTGGGGTTGATAGGATAACCTGGCCGATAGACCCGGCAATCCCGGTCACGATGTTAATCGTTGCCGACAGCCGTGGGTCATAGTGAAGGGTGTAGTAACGGAACATTACCACAACGAAGATGGCCGTTTCCGGGGCGTGGAGCAACTTAATGCAAGAAACACCCAGTGGGTTGGTGATCAGGCCACAACCGGCAATCCGGATGAACATGAAGGTCGTCCCAATCAGGATGGTCTTCTTGATCCCGACCTTGCGCATCAGGATTGGGACCAGGCCCATGAAGATTGATTCAAGAAAGACTTCAACAGAGTTAAGAATCCCATACATGTGATCCCCGGCAGCCTGGGTGGCAAAGAACTTCGTGAAGAATTGGGGGAACATCTGCTGGTCAAAGATGATGTAGAAGGTTCCACTGAAGACCAGGAAGATGGCAATTTCCCACAGACTCTTGATCTTGAAGATTTTCAGGAAGTCCTTGGTTGACAGTGGTTGTGATTCACGTTCGTTTTCCTTCTTATCCTCAAACTTTTCCAGGTTCTTAGGATTCCGGATTGGGTTCCAAAATACGAGGACGATCAGCAGGATTAAGGCAATTGCGGAACCGGACCAGAAAACCAGGTATGGGCTAATGGTGAACAGGAAACCAGCGGCAAGGGCCGCAGCAGCGTAACCGAAGGATCCCCAGGCCCGCGCCTGCCCGTACTGGTAACCGAACCGCCGGCTAATCCGTTCAGCCAGCGCTTCAAACATCGGGGAAGCGGACAGGTAGGCAAAGGTCAAATAAATTGACCCAAGCAAGGCCCCAAGCATGAAGTGGGCTTTAAGGATTGGAATGTAAAGCCAGGTAAAGAATGGGCCAAGCAGCATTTCAAGGATGGCACAGAAAATCAGGAGGTTCCGCCGGGTCCCCAGACGGTCCTGGAAGTTACTGTAAACCAGGTTCATTACCAGTGAAATTGCTGAGTTAAACGAATAGATGGCTCCCACCTGGGCACCGGAAAAGCCTTCCTTAGTTGTCAACCAGATTTGGAAGAAGGACCACCAGATCCCCCAGCCCGCAAAGAATAGCAATAAGTTTAATGAGTAACTGGCGTAAAAGGGGTTCCGCCACTGACTACTTTTTCCCATTTTAATCTGCTTCCCTTCCTAATACATAAACTTGTTCATCTAATGCCACCTGCTTACCGCTGACGGTGGCACTTACCTTCCCAGCTGCGTAATAACGTTCTGTGAAGCTTGCCGCCCCGTCGTTGATAAAGCACTCAACAGAACTGGTATCAACGAAGATGTGGACATCCTTGATTGGCGCCGCCAGCGTTGCGTACCGGTACTGGTCCTGGGCACCACGACGGTAAAGGGTCACCTTGGTGCCGTGGACGCTGACCTTAATCAGGGTACCCTGGCTGTCGTTAAGTACCCACTGGAAGTCGTTGAGGCCTTCACTGCTTGCCCGGAAAAGGTATTCGGCATGTTGGGCATCGCTCACGGCTACCTGTTTTTTACCATCAAGGGTCAGATGATTATCCACCCCGCCGACTTGCCGTAACTGGGTAAGTTCTTCTACCGGCCGGTTCTTAACCTGGCCACCTTCTAAGGCCAGCTCACGTGGCAGGGTCAGCGTTCCGGCCCAGCCATCAGCCTGTTCCAGCATCTTTTCGTTGAACGGGCTGAGCCAGCCGAAGAAAATCCGGCGCTTGTCAGGCGTTTGCATCGTCTGGGTGGCGTAGAAGTTGTGACCGTGGTCTAATTCACGGAACTCACTGCCGGTAAACTGGTGCTGCTGGTAGTCGAGGTGGCCAACCGCGTAGCAGACCTGCGAAAGGTTCATAAACTTCTCTGCCTGCGCCTTCATCCCCATCGGCGAACAAAGCAATACCTCTTGGCCATCGAGGGTGAACAGGTCGGGGCACTCCCACATCCAGCCTTCCTTTTCACGGCTGTGCGAGCTGACGATTGGGCCGCATGGTTGCCACTGTTTGAGGTCGGTCGACTCGTACATGAGGATCCGGCCCAGCTGGTGCGGCTTATCCTGGCTACCAACGACCATGTAGTAACGGTCACCGTGCTTCCATACCTTCGGGTCACGGAAGTGCTGGTGTTGTCTGCCGGCGTCTTGATCAGCGGGTTACCCGCGTACTTGTGAAAGGTCAGGCCGTCGTCCGAATAGGCCATGTTCTGGTTTTCCCAGAAGTGGTCGAGGTCGCCATCACCGTAGTAGTTGTGACCGGTGTAAAAGAGGTAGAGGCGGCCATCTTTGACGACTGCGGAGCCGGAGAAACAACCGCCGCTGTCCTCAGGAGCACCGGGGGTCAGGGCAATTGGTAATTGTTCCCAGTGAACGAGGTCCTTACTGCGGATGTGTCCCCAATGCATCGGGCCCCATTCAGCAGAATACGGGTGAAACTGGTAAAAAACGTGGTAGTAGCCTTTAAAGAAGCAGAGGCCGTTGGGATCATTGAGCCAGCCGCCCGGGGTTTGGATATGGTACCACTGGCGGAAACGCTCGTTGGTAACCTTACTTATCTTGCTTGGGTCAAAATCTTCTGTCATCATTCGTCGTTCCTTTCGTTAGCGCTTTCATCTAAGCTATGGCAATAATATACAGCCGTTATTTTTGTATGTCAATCGTTTGACATGTCAAACGATTGACATACCCCTTATCCCTGTAAGCGTTTCACGAATTTAAATTTTTTTGAGCGAGCACAAAAAAAGACCCCCTTTTTTACTAAGGGAGTCCTGATTCATTATTGCAATGTTTTTAGTCTTTTACAGAAAACTTGCGGTTGTATTCAACCATCTTGGCCCCCTTGTCGGAGACCTTAATCGTTGTTACCCCAGCGTTCGTTGGGAAGTTACCAACGGTGTCAACCCCCAGGGCGTCGGCGATCGTCCGGATAAATGTTCCGTGAGTAACGAGGAGGACCCGGTCACCATCATTGGCCTTTTTCAGGAGGTGCTTAATCCCGCGCTTCCAGCGGGCAACAACTTCTTCGTAGCTTTCAGCCTGGCCGGTCGGGTCCATTTCATGCATCATGTTCCGCCCGGATTCCAAACTTTCGTGACGAATAATGTCGTCGTGATCCTGGTAACCGTGTTGCACAGCGATGGTCCGCCAGTTAGCCTCGGAGTCGAGCCCTTCAAAGTAACCAAAGAAGACTTCACGGAAGGTCTTATCCGTGTAAGCCACGTCCGGAACGTGTTTGAGGTGCTTAATGATCCTGTCCCGCGTTTGGACGGCCCGCTTCAAGTCAGAGGAAATGATGACGTTGTAATAGACGTCAGCCAAGGCCTTTCCGGTTTGGGAAGCCTGCTCTAACCCCTGCTTATTCAGCTCCATATCAATCCAACCCTGTGCCCGGCCAAGCTGGTTTAAATAAGTCTCACCATGGCGGACAATATCAATTGTAATTTCAGTCACACTTATCCAATCCTTTCTTATCACGGCCCGGTTGGTCGCGTGTACAGGGCAATTATAGCCCTCCCATTTTTGCGGTGCAATAATATTTTTTCAGCTTGTCATTTCACGCCAGTTAGCCTAGTATATAGGCATTCATAACATTGAAAGATGGCTTTATCATGATCTTCGCACCCTTACGCGAATGTGACGTTCGATTTCTCCGTTAAAATAAGGAAGGTGCATTCCTGTGAATAACGACCCATTCTTTCGCCGCTTTTGTTACCCTAACGGCTGCCTAAAAAATAAGCTGGGAATTCATGACGCTTGCCAGTTGGCCACTAAGGAGTTTCAAACGGTTTGTCAGCAAATTCAACTGATCCTGACGCAGGCCCCACGAATCACCACGCTTGATGACTTGTGTACGGTCCACAAAAGACTTTTAGGAGATATTTATTCCTGGGCTGGGCAGGTCCGGACAGACTATGACCTCCATAAACGGACTGACGGCATGGACTTCTATGCCCAGCCGGCGTCAACCATCCCCCTGGCCTGGCAATACATCGAACACGACCTCCTTCAGCCAGTGATTAAAAAGGACCAGCCAGCCATTGAAAGCTACGTGGCATTGCTCGACAATATCAACACCCTCCACCCCTTCCGTGAAGGAAATGGCCGGGCCACCAAGACTTTCTTGCAGCTATTGGCTAGACATCACCACCAGTACCTGTACTTCCCCCGCCACCAAAAGCAACTCATTGTGGCAATGAACGCTGCTAACTATGAAAAAATGGCGGAGCAAGTTCAAATGGTTCCTATCGACCAGCCAATCACGCAGCCAAGTGCTGAGCCACCATTCGATGATCAAAAGCACACCATCTGCCGGCGTCAGTTTAAGGACCAGCTCGCATACCGCATTGCCAGAGATAGCGTGCTGTTTAACCTCTATGAAGGCTGGCAGCCAAGTGCCGCGGAGGTATTGGCCACCCTGGGCTAGGTTTGCAAAATAACGGTATTTATAATTTAATTAAAGAGGGAAAAGTTACTTTTGTTTTGGGGGAGAAAAATGAAGAAGCATCGTCTAACACATACCTTAGCAGCGGTCCTGGTGACGGGGCTAATCTTATCCGGTTGCACAAATAGTTCACCGGCTAAGCACGACGAAGCCAATAGTTCTAGCACTAGTTCATCCGCCACGGTCAACAACAAGCAGTCGTCAACGCCGTGGAATAGCAATAAGGACCAGAAGCTGGCCCAGTTTATGGATGACTGGGCACCAACCATGAACCAGCAGTATAAGAAATACAGCGGGCACGGAAACATTAGGACAAAGTCAGGGATGGAATACCCAAGTGAATTCGACCAGACGACCGTTAATGGCACGCACGATTCGATCGGCTGGGCACCGTCAGGGAAGGGCCCGTACGCATATAACGTCGTCGCTATTTACAATTACGACCGGCCGGGTAACGCGGCAACGCACATCACCTATGCCTTCGCATTCCATGATGGCGACCCGGTTGCCCTGGTCGATCAGAGCACAAATGGGACGCCCGATTGGACACCGACTAAGAATACCGATGTCTCTGGCAACTTTGCCAAGATTGCCGCGGGTGGTTCTAGCTCATTTAAAGCCGGCAGTAATTAATCAGCCGGTGCTGCTAGCGAACAGGCAAAGGCTGGGAAGGTTCACCTAACCGGTGGGCAGAGCTCGGTTGACTATATCAAGTCAAAGATGGGCGACCAGGGCTGGACCGTTCAAGGTGGCACTTACGGTGGGCGCATAGTGCACCAACTGACGGGAGCTATGTTCCGTATAACACCGTTGAAAACAGCGATTGTGACCAGTACATGGTCTACCAAGACGGACGAATTGAGAAAATGGACGACTAAGTTAGAAGAAGAGGGCGAGAAAAAACGACCATTTTTCTCGCCCTCTTTGTATTTAAATATTGCATTAGTAGAAACTTGGCTTCGTCCATTCAGTGTTCGGTTCACCGATTCCGAGACTTTCACGGTGGTAGTCCTGCTTACCAGTCAACAGGTCAGCAGCAAACTTAGCCACAGCCTCCCGGGTAATCTGGGCGTCCTTGAATGGTTCACCCTTCTTCGTGACGTCAACGTCAGTCTTGGAAGGATCGTTGTAGAGCCAGGTTGTCCGTAAAATAACGTAGTCCAAGTCAGAACCTTCGATAGCATCGACGGTATCAACGTAATTTGTCTGCCAAACTAGGCCGGTATGTTCACGGTACCAAGCCTGGAATGGGCCGGCAACTTCTTGGTAAACGTCAGGAACTGACATGGCAATGAAGCGCTTGACCCCACTGTCATCTAAGGCCTTGATCAACGGCTTGATGATGTCTGGCGTGGCCACGTATGCCAGGAAAACCGCATCGGCTCCGTCAATGGCCCGGCTCAATGCGGCAGTATCCTTCAGGTCACCATCAACGAAACTAACCCGTTGGCCCGCAAATTTGCTGAGCCGCTGTTCGGCGTTGTGACCAAAAAGAACTAAGTCCGCGTCACTGTTATCTAATAAGTACTGGGTGGTTAACTGGCCAATTTGACCGGTTGCTGCTAAAACGACGTATTTTGCCATTATTAAAATCTCCTTCTTAAATTTATTAACTATTTGCGTAAAGCCTTCAAGCTTTGACCAAAGATGCTTTCAATCGCCACTGGATCACGGTGGTCAAAGAACTGGCTTTCGTTCTTGTCCAGACTGTTCATCGCCTTCATGTCGTCGGCACTGAGCTCGAAGTCAAAGACGTCGAAGTTTTCGGCCATCCGGGTCTTGTGAACGGACTTTGGGATAACCACAATGCCCCGCTGGATCAGCCAACGAAGAATAACTTGCCCATTAGCCTTGCCATACTTCTTACCGATGTTAGCAATTGTTTCGTTGGTAAAGATGTCGTGCTTACCTTCTGCAAATGGTGCCCAGGCTTCAGTTTGGATGTTCTGTTGTTGATTAAACTTAACAGCGCCATCTTCCTGGAACCATGGTGAGACTTCAATTTGGTTCAAGGCTGGCTTAACGTTACTCATCAATTCCAAGTTCATCAATTGATCAGGAGCAAAGTTAGAAACCCCGATTGACTTGATTTTGCCTTCTTGTTGGGCTTCTTCCAAAGCTCGCCATGCACCGGCAACGTCACCGTATGGTTGGTGCAACAAGTAGAGGTCGATGTAGTCCAGGACGAGCTTGGTCAGGGAATCGTCAATCCCCTGCTTAGCCTTTTCGTAGGTAAAGTGGTCAACCCAGAGCTTTGAAGTAACAAAAATATCATCGCGGTTAACGCTACTCTTCTTGATGGCGTTGCCAACCGCTTCTTCGTTACCATAAGCGGCGGCGGTGTCGATCAGGCGGTAACCAGTGTCAAGGGCATCAGTTACGGCTTGTTCAGCGACCTTCAGATCAGGAACTTGAAAGACCCCGAACCCAAGTTGTGGCATCTTGTTTCCATCGTTTAACGTTACGTATTGCATAGTAAATTTCTCCTCTCGGTGTTTGAATTTGTTTATCTCATCTCTCAACGGTTCCTAGTATAAGTTGGGGGCAAGAAAAAGAAAATTACCGCTTTAGTATGTTACTATACAGGTATGGAATAGCAGAAAAGGAAGTGGTAAGATGCTTGATTTAGAGCTATTAGAAGAATTAGTGGCTTTTCAAAAGTACGGTACCCTAAGCGCCGCAGCTGAGCACCTCATGATTACCCAGCCAACGGTAACTAGAAAGATGAAGAAACTTGAACAGGAATTAGGAGTAACCCTCTTTAATCGGGAGGTTAGCAACCACATCACCCTAAACGACACCGGGACCTTAGCAGCCAACGAAGCGGCCTAGCTACTGCAAGCAGCCGATAACTTTACCGAAACAGTACTCAATTACGATCGCTTAAAGCACGAAATCAATGTTGCTTCAGTTCTTCCTGGGCCCTTGTTGTTCACAGAAGAACTTACTGACCAATTACCTGGTCAGTTGCACTTTACCCATGAACTGGTTAATCCAGATAACGTCTTGAACGAGCTCCGTACCCGCAAGGAGAAGCTCGTCTTTACTAACCATGAGTTTGAAGATAATGATGTGGAATCGTTGTATCTCGGAGTGGAATATCTTAGTGTGGGGATCGATAAGTTCCATCCCCTCGCCCAGAAAAAGCAGCTTTCCTTTGCTGACTTAACTGGCCTTAATTTTCTAGTAGTCCAAGACATTGGTCCCTGGCGACAGGTTATTGAAAAATATATTCCAGATGCTAATTTTCTTTACCAAGAGGACCTCAATGCAATGAGCCAAATTAGTCGTTACTCCAGCTTTCCTTTTTTCTTCTCTAACCTGACCCAGGCAACTGAGGATACTATGAAGCGGTTTGATGCCGATAATCGAAAAGCCGTTAAAATTGATGATCCGCATAACCGGATGGAAGTCTACGGCACTTATCTCAAGAACAATCGTGATCAGATCCAGCCATTACTTAAACAGATTATTAAGGAATGGCCTAAATGAAATAGAACCGCTGACTTCACGTCAAAAGACGAAGTCAGCGGCTCTATTTTTATTTCTTCTGTAAGCGGACAATATTGGTCGTTGCTAACAAGGCAACAACAGTGTAGACAAGTAGAACAACCATTGCCATGTTAAAAGATTTAGCATACGAATTGATGCTACCAGTAAGGGCAATAGTAATTGCTAAACCAATGGATTGACCGGTTTGGTGGAAGGTATTTACCACTCCTGACGTAGAACCAGCAATATCAGGAGTAGTGTTTGAAACACCCAATGATGTTAATGGACTCATTGCAAAGCCTTGACCAACCCCAATTAAAATTAACGGTACCACCAGTGAAAGCCAGAAGCCACGCTGTACACCAATTACAACAATCCACAGAATCGCAACGACTGAAATTGCCGATGATAAAACAGCGACCTTAGCAATTGATGTTCGCTGAGCCAACTGGCCAACTCGACTGGCCATGATAAATTGTGGTACAGACATTAAGAGAAAGGCGATTGAAGCTAAGAATGGTGTGAAGTGGTAGAGGTTTTGCATTAATTGTGGTGCGAGATACAGGAAGGTAAAGGCCATGCCGATAATGAAGAACCGGGCAATATATGCACTATCACGAATGAGGCTCTTGAATAGCTTCAATGGCATGATTGGGGTGGCTGCCCGCTTTTCCTGAATAACAAACAGGATCAAGAAGATAATTCCCAGAATCAAGGATGGCAGTTTATAAATCGACCCATTGATACTGTAGATAATACCGGCAATTCCTAAAACTGAGAAAAGGCCACCTAAAATATCCAACGGTTGCTTGTCTTTACTTCCCCGCTCCTTGACGTAACGCAGTGTCAGAATAAAGATCACAATGCCGATTGGTACATTCATCAGGAAGCCAACCCGCCATGAAGTAAAACTGGCAATCAGTCCACCGATTAGCATCCCAAAACTAGCACCGAGGCCTGCCGTTGTTCCATAGTAGTCAATCCCGCGTTGCAGCATCTCCCCTTCATAGTTATCCATCAGAAGGGCAAGCGTCGTGGGTGCCAGGATTGCTGAACCAATTCCTTGTAATGCCCGCATGATAATGATCATTTGGCCATTCACCGAGATTCCCACTAGTAAGGAAAAAATGGTAAACATCGCTAGCCCGGTCAGAAATACCCGGCGCCGTCCAAATAAGTCACCAAGCCGACCACCTAATAACTGGAGACCACCAAATGTTAACACATAGGCATTTGAAACCCAGGATAGGGCTTGGGCTGACATATGCAAGTCCTGACTAATTTTAACAGTGCTCGTAAAAACAACTGAGTTGTCTAGTAAGATCATAAAATAACTGATTAAAACCAGCGGTAATACAATTCCGAAACGTTTTCTTTCCACTATTATTGTCCTCCTTATTAATCTCATCTTTTCAACGGTGATTAGTATAGGGAACAATTTTGCTGAAGAAAATTACTCATTAAACATGTTACTATTCCATATCTGTATAGTAACTTATTAGATAGCATTTTTCGTTACGTACTTTATAGAAATAACAACGCCCCAAAGCCAAACTTTGAGGCGTTATTTTCATTCTGCTAAAGATTCAATATGTTTGAGTAGCCTGATTAGGGCTGCACTTTTCTTCTGCAATTCGTGACACTTACAGTTCACAAAATCCTTTCGCGCTGGCCGAGCCGCCACGCCAAGGGTAAAGAGTTGACTATATTCATTCAAGAAATCAATTGACAAGTCCGGCTGTTCCATCGCCTTAACCAGATGCATCCAATCTAAGTCGTTTTTTGTTATCTGACGGAAACCTGCTTTGTCGCGTTTAATTGGCGGAATCAAATGGTGCTGCTCCCAGGACCTGATTCGATCTGGTGAAACCGCAAGCTCCGCCGCCGCTTGACGAATATCCATGGGCCTTACTCCCCGAGTTGCTCATACTCCGCATCGCTGACGGGTTCCAGCCATTCTGCGATTCCCTTGGTGATTGCTAGGTGTGAGAACCAGGAGTCCTTGGTGGCGCCGTGCCAGTGCTTAACGCCTTCATGAATAACAACCACGTCACCAGGCTTTAACAACCGGGCCGGCTTGCCCGCCTCCTGATACCAGCCTTCACCAGCCGTGCAGAGGAGAATCTGGTAGCCATGATGGTGGATGTGCCAATTATTCCGGCAGCCAGGCGCAAAGTTAACGTTACCGACTGCCACATCGACGTTATCATCCGGAGATACTAGTCCCTTGAGATAGCTAGTCCCGGTAAAGTACTGGGCAAAGTCGATATTCTTTTTGCCAAAGCCAAATAGATTGCCCTTAACCGCTTCTTCATTTCTCACCATTCAAATCACCTCGCTTAATAGACCGGACGAGTGGCGTCCTTGGTATCGGGATCACTAATTGCAATACTGTCGTTCTTGGCGAAGCTTGGGTCGGCGATAATCTTCACAATCACATCGGCTACGCTGGCCCGCGACCCGGACGTCCCAACAAATGGTTGGCCCTTATGTGTGATCACGTAATGGATATCGCGATTGTTTAGCCACGGCAAACGCAAGATGGTGTAGTCTAATCCAGAATTCTCCAAAACGTCCGCCGACAAACGTGAGGTCCGGATGCCGTCACCGACCATCTGCTTGTTCCATTCAGCAAATTCACCACTCACCTCGTCATAGATGCCACCGATGTTGGTTTGTATAATCCGATTAACCCCATTGGCCTTGGCTGCTTCGACAATGTTGTGAGTCATCCGGCTATCATTAGTGTGGTCAACCACCCCGATGATTGCCATGTTTTGCCCCTTCATCGCCTGATTGACATCGGCGGCGTTGTTCATGTCACCCTCGACCAGGGTAACGTAATCATTATCAGCAAGACTGCTCAACCGTTCCTTGTTGCGTAGGAATAGCGTTAGGTGAACGTCGGGTTGTTCTTTGAGGACGCGCTGCTCAACAATCCGGGCAATTTGCCCATTAGCGGCTAATATCAGAACGTTCTTCATCGCACTCACTCCTCACTAATCAGTCCAGATATCCTTGGCGATGTTAAAGGCAGACCAAGCATTCGGCCAACCAACGTAAAATGCCAACTGGGTGATTACCTCAACGATTTCATCCTTGGTAACCCCATTTTGCTTGGCCAGTTTCATGTGATTAGGCAACTGTGCAAAGGCGCCCTTGGTAATCAGGGCCGAGACGGTCACCACGCTTCGATCCCGTGGGCTGAGTTCCTTTTCGCGGGACCAGACTTCACCAAACAACACATCATCGTTTAATTCCGCAAACTTGGGAGCAAAGTCACCCAGGTACTTGCGGCCAGCCGTTTGTTTTTTAGCCATCGTTGTCTCCTCCTTAATTGTTTAATTGCTTCTTTATTTTTGCTAGGCCCAGCGTTGTACTGGCATTGCCGATATATGTCATTCCGGCAACCTGACAGAAACGTTTGATGACGCTGGAAACAGGTTTGATCGCATCAATCAGGTTGGCACCTTGGATCAATAGGCCAACCTTTCGCCCGGCGAGTTCGTTGCTCCCGCTGCGTTGGGAGATTCGCTCAATCAGGGTCTTCAAATAAGCACTCATGTCGTGCCAGTAGACCGGTGTACCTAAAATAATCGTTTCAGCAGTGGCCATCTTGTGGTAAATCTCCACAAACTGATCATCGTTAAAACTCTGACCAATTTGATAGGCCTTATAGTCCACTAAGTTGACCTGCTCAAAGTCCTCTCCTGCTAACAGCTTGGTACCTAATCGCGCAGTGTTGCCGTTACGGTTTTCACTCGCGTTGATAAAGAGAATTTTTGCCATCTAATCAGATTCCTACATTTGCTGAGCAGTTGGCCGAATGATAACCTCGTTCCAGGCTGCATCGGCGGGCAAGTCAATGGCTTGCTTGATGGTCGTGGCAATCCGGTCAACCGGAATACTGAAGTTCTTGTAGAACTCTTCCGTACCAGCCTTAACCTTTTCATCAGTAATCGAGTTAATCAAGCCAGTGTCAACTGCCCCTGGTGAGATCAAGGTAACCCGGACGTTGGTCTTGGCCTGGGCCATTTCCTGGCGAAGGCCTTCACTGATTGCCCGGACCGCAAACTTGGTGCCGGAGTAAACGGCACTCATCGGTCCGGAGACGTGGGCGGCGATTGAGGCGATGTTGATGATCTGGCCACTCTTCTGCTTCATCATGTATGGCAGGGCCGCACCAATGCCGTAAAGGGTCCCTTTGATGTTGATGTCAATCATGTTGTCCCAATCCTTGATCTTCTTTTGGGCCAGGAATGATTGGGGCATGATCCCAGCAGAGTTGAGCCAGACATCAATCCGACCGAACTTATCAATGGCGAGCTTGGCTAAGGCTTCAACCTCATCATCGTTGGTAACATCGGTCGCCAGGTATGCTGCTTCACCACCAAGTTCTTCAATGTCCTTGGCAATTTCCTTCAGTCGTTCTTCACGACGCGCGCCCAGTACCAGCTTGTCGCCATCCTTGGCCAGGAGCTTGGCAGTCGCTTCACCCATTCCGCTAGATGCACCAGTAATCACAACAACTTTATTTTCAGCCATTAATAATTCCTTCTTTCTACTTTTACTTGCTTTCAACGATCCTTACTCTAAACTATGGAGTGAGCTCCAGGGCAAGGACTTTTTTTAAATTTCCTTGATATGGAGTCGAATCCATAGTGTATCTTAGCCATTAGAGTAAGAACATTAACGAGAAAGGAAGATGCGCTATCTTTAAGCGAAATCGAGTATTAAATGGTCACCTTTATACGAAAACCAAGGATTTAGCGGCCCCACTTATTATCTTTGCCCACGGTCTGGGGGATTCGGGCTACAGCGGTACTGATTACGCTCGTGCCTTTGCCAGGCAGGGCTACTCGACCTACACCTTTAACTTTAACCACGGTAACTTCAGTGATGATATGACTAGGATGTCGATCTTCACCGAACGCAATGACCTCAACACAGTTGTCGATCATTTCAAGAAACAGGGTTACCAGAATATTTACCTTCTCGGGGCCAGCCAGGGTGGTGTCGTTTCGGCGATGGTGGCTGCCCAGCGTGACGACATCAAGGGGCTTATGCTCCTCTACCCCGCATTTGTAATCCCAGACATGATGCATGACCTATTCCCACGCCATGACTTTCCAACAACATTCAACCTGATGGGGATGACTCTTGGCCGGGAATACGTCAAGGATCTGCCGGACTATGACCTGATGGGAGCGGTCAGCAAGTATCAGGGCCCAGTGTTGATTTTCCATGGCACCCGCGATCCTTATGTGCCAATCCACTATTCTCAGCAGGCGGCCGCTATGTATCCCCATGCCCAGCTGATCACGGTCCAGGGGGCTGGCCACGGTTTCTATGGTCATCAGGAGGAGGCGGTCACCGCTGACCTGATCGACTTTATTCAAAAGCACTAAAAAAGGTGGGGCAGGAATCGTTAATGATTCCATCCTCACCCTTATTTTTTATAGTCTTGCCATTCCTTACGAACGTCAACACCATTCCAGGTCCTTGATAGCCGCAAAGCCAATGGCTATTTCTGGGTGACGAGAACGACTAAGGAATTCAGTC
>NZ_CANCWN010000020.1:0-39130 GCF_947381485.1 Limosilactobacillus avium
GAAGACCTCCTTACTGATGATTTCAGTATAGGAGGTCCTGCTGACAATTTATAGACGTGTCGTTATGGTGTGCTTACCCTTATCCTTCCGGTGCCGGATATTGAAGGAATGGCGACTGGAATGACTCCGCCCGTGGTTATCGTGACGACGACCGTGAGAGCGGTAATTTCCCCCATTATGACGGCGGTTACCATTGTGGTGACGGTAGTGGTTGCCACCATGGTAGTCATTACGCTTACCGCGGTGGCGCCGAGGAAGCGGCCGCTCCGGTGTAATCTTGACCGGTACTTCGCTGGCGGCTTCCTTCGTCATATCGTTCAGCAGGGCGGCAACCAGGTCCGTTGCGTTGTGAGTCTCCAGAAGCTCCGCCGCAGCCTCCTTGTAGCGGTCTGTTGAGTCCTGGGCAATCAACTGGTCAATGTCGTTAAAGGCACTGGCCACCTGTCCCCGGAAGGCTTCCTCAGCCGATGGTGGCTTAAGGGGCAGCATCCGGACCCGGGTAAGCTTTTCGATTTCGTGCAGGTACTCCATCTCGTTAGGCGTGACAAAGGTCAACGACGTTCCGTGGTGGCCGGCACGGCCCGTCCGGCCAATCCGGTGCACGTAAGAGTCGGGGTCCGACGGGATATCGTAGTTGTAAACGTGGGTTACCCCTGAGATATCAAGGCCCCGGGCCGCAACGTCTGTGGCCACCAGAATATCAAGGTCCCCATTCTTGAACCGCTTCATGATCTTGGTCCGCCGGTCCTGGGTCAGATCACCATGAATGCCGGCCGCATTGTATCCCCGCGCAATCAAGCCGCGGGATAGCTCATCAACCCGTCGTTTAGTCCGCCCAAAGACAATTGTTAAGTCCGGGTCCTGGACATCAATCAACCGGGTCATGATGTCGAACTTCTCGTAGTCACGAGCCCGCACGTAGTACTGGTCGACCAAGTCGGTGGTTAATTCCTTGGCCTTGATACGGACCGTCTCCGGGTTTGTCATGAACTGCTCGCCGATTTTCTTGATTTCCGGCGGCATCGTTGCGGAGAACAGGAGCGTTTGCCGGTCGGCGGGAGTCTGGTTGATGATCGCCTCGATATCTTCAAGAAAGCCCATGTTCAGCATCTCATCGGCCTCATCCAGGACCAGGGTCTGAATGTGGTCTAACTTGACGGTGTGACGGTTGAGGTGGTCCCGCAGCCGTCCTGGGGTCCCAACAAGGATTTGGGGATGGTGCTTCAGGTTCTTGATCTGCCGCCGGATGTCGGCGCCCCCGTAAACGACTTGTACCCGGGCATGCTTATCCTTCCCCAACCGATACAATTCTTCCTGGGTCTGAATTGCCAGTTCCCGAGTTGGCGAAATGATAATCGCCTGGATGTTAGGGTTATCGGTATCAACGTGTTCGATAATCGGTAAACCGAAAGCGGCCGTCTTCCCGGTCCCAGTTTGGGCTTGGCCAATAACGTCCTGCCCCTTTAAAACCATTGGAATCGTCTGTTCTTGAATGGGCGTTGCTTCTTCGTACCCACTCCGCTTAATGGCCTTCAATAGGCTCTTTGACAAACCTAATTCGCTAAACTTCAAAAAATTTCCTCCTAAAAAGCAACCAGTCGGCCGGTGAAGTACTTGATCACCGAATGCCGGCTGGTGCCAAAATTATTGTTCTTTAATTGCTGCCAGGACATTTTCAAGATGAATGCCGTGGCTCGCCTTTAACAGGACCATATCCTGGTCCGTCAAATCAGCTTTTAAATCCGCGGTTAGCTGGTCCAGCTGGTCCGCTTGGTAATAGTGGATGGCTTCCTTTGGGTAACCCTCTTCAAGTAACTTATCCCGCAGGGCGGCCATCTCTGACCCGACCAGGTACACTTCCTGAACCTTTGCTGGGTCAATCTGTTCGGCAAGGCTAGCGTGCAGCCGTGGTGCCGCATCCCCGAGTTCCAGCATGTCCCCAAGGACGGCAATCCGCCGACCATTAACTGGCATTGCTGAAATTGTATTTAAGACTTGCTTTGCCGCTGTTGGGTTTGAATTGTAAACATCACTCAGGATTTGGGCTCCCTGGGTACTCTTGAACCATTCGGCCCGGTTTTCTGTCAATTCGACATTGGCAAGGGCAGCCTTCATGTGCTTAGGAGTGATGTGGAGCTGCTTACCAATGGCAATCGCCGCCAGAGCGTTGTTGACGTTGTATTCACCGACCATCGGAATGGTAAACTGCTCGTCTGGCCACTCGTTAACCGTGAAGTCAATTGAACGGCCCTTGTCCGTCACGCTGGTTGCGTAGAAGTCATCACTAAGCTGCCGACCAAAGCGCACTGTCTGCTGGGTGATCTTCTTGACCCGCTCGTTGAGGAGGGGCTCATCACCATTAAAGACGAGGGTCCCGTCCTCCTTTAAGCCGTTGACAATTTCCATCTTGGCATCGGCAATCCGGTCACGGGTACCAAAGAATTCAATGTGGGCCTCCCCAATCATCGTGATGACGGCGATATCCGGGCTTACCAGCTTACTCAAGAAGTCTAACTGGCCAAACCGGTCCATCCCCATTTCAACAACGACCACTTCGGTATTGGCTTCCATATTCAAGAGGGTAATTGGCACACCAATTTCATTGTTAAAGTTGGCGTAGGTCTTGGTAACGTTCAGCTGGGTACTGAGGATTGAGGCAATCATATCCTTGGTCGTCGTCTTCCCGTTACTACCGGTAACGGCCACTACCATTGGATTAATCTTACGCAGGTAGTACTTACCAAGTTGCTGAAGGGCCTTGAGGGGGTCGGTAACGACCAGCAGTGGGTGGTCGTGATCAACGACTTCGTGGTCACTGGCCCACAGGGAAGCGGCGGCCCCGTTCGTGAAGGCCGTTTCCACGTATTGGTGACCATCATGCGCACCCTGAAGGGGGATAAACAACGCGCCGCTTTCCAGGTGCCGACTGTCAAAGGAAACACTCGTTACTTCAACATCTTGCCATTTACTAATATCATTTTGCGCATTGATTGCACCAGCAATCTCCGCTAACTTCATCTTCATTGAAAGCTACCTCTTCTTTTGATACTTTGGTCTAGCTTTTTAATTATACCACCCTCGCCCCGTTAATACGATTTAAAAAAGAAGAAAGCGGTGGCTGCACCATCCGATCGGCAGTCATTCCGCTTTTCAATCACATTTCTTTTAGGCGTTTGATCCGCGCATCTAGCGGCGGGTGGGTATCAAAAAGGTTCTCATACCACCGGTGTTTACGATTCAACTCCGGATCACTAATGTACAGGGCACTGCTGCTGGGGTTAACGTTCTTCATCGGCTGGGCCCCCTTCAACTTTTCCAGGGCACTGATCATCCCGTGGGGGTTCCGCGTTAGTTCGACGGAGCCGGCATCGGCAAGGTATTCCCGGTTCCTTGAAAGGGCCATCTGGGCAATCGTCGCCGCCAGTGGGGCCAGGACGATTAGCAGAATCGAGCCAATAATGGCAAAGACGTTTACCCCATCGTCATCATCATCACGACTGCCACCGAACCACCAGAAGTTCCCGGCAAAGTTAACCAGGGCAGAAATTGCCGCCGAGAGGGCTAAGGCAATCGTCTGCAGGCGAATATCGTAATTGCGGACGTGACTCATTTCGTGCCCCATCACCCCTTCTAGTTCTTCCCGGTTCATCATTGCCAAGAGGCCACTGGTGGCGGCCACCGCTGCGTGCTCGGGGTTATTCCCCGTCGCAAAGGCGTTCGGACTCGGGTCGTCAATGATGAACACCCGTGGCATTGGAACCTGGGCAACCATCGCCATGTCCTCGACAACGTGCCACAAAGCGGGGGCCTCCTGGGCGGAATGGATTTCCCGGGCGTTATTCATGTTCATAACAACATCCGTTGACTGACCGATGATTACCACCATATAAATGAGGGCAATTACGGCCGCAATCACGATTCCACCAACCGTCGAGCCGGCAAAGAGGTATCCCACGGCCGCCCCAATTAGGGCCACGAGGATGAAGAAGCCGAACATGACAACAATTGTTTTACGCTTATTACGTGCAATCTGCTGGTACAACATTCAACTCACCCTAATCATCAAACGAAACCTTTGGCGTCTGCTTGGCATCATCAGGCACTTGCAGGTATTCCATCTGGGTAAAGTGGTGAAGCTTGGCAACCAGGTTGCTAGGGAAGGTCTGAATCTTGGCATCCAAGGCCGCTACCGTACTGTTGTACAGTTGCCGTGAGTAAGCAATCTTGTTTTCCGTGTTACTCAGTTCTTCCATCAGTTGCTGGTATTCCGTGCTAGCTTTCAGATCAGGGTAATTTTCAGATACCGCAAACAGGGTTCTCAATGTTCCCGTCAGCTCGTTAGAAACCGCCATCTTCTGGGCATGATCATCGTCAGGAACGTTGTTTAATGCCGTCCGCAACTGAGTGACCTTCTCCAGGGTTGATGCTTCATACTTGCTGTAACCCTTGACCGTCGAGACCAGATTAGGGATCAGGTCGTTCCGCCGCTGAAGCTGGACGTCAATCTGGCTCCATGATTCTTGCGCGTGGACCCGTAACTGGACTAGGCCGTTATATAAGACAACGTAGATCCCAATCAAAATTACGAGGACCAGGATGACAATTAATATCGTCATTGTCATTCCTCCTTTATTTTATCTGCCTGTATTTTAACAGACTTGACAACTAACGGGAATTAATCAGCCAGACCTTTAGCAAATACTTAGAAGTTCGTGTATGCTTAAACTAAGAACGATGAGAGGTGTTAACTATGAACGTATTATTTGTTTGTCTGGGCAACATCTGCCGGTCACCAATGGCAGAAAGCATGTTCACCAAGCTGGTCGATTCGGCAGGTGAAAGTGACCGGATCAAGGTGGACTCAGCGGGAACCAGCAGCGAAGAGGAAGGCAATGGTCCCCACCCCGGCGCCCTTAAGACCATGCGTAAGCACGGCCTGCCAACCGCCGGCCTCGTTTCCCGGCCAATCACCGCCAAAGACTTTGACTGGGCCGACTACATCATCTGCATGGATAACATGAACATGTACAACCTTAAACGCCAGGCACCGGTTGATGACATCAGCAAAATCCACCTGGCAAACGAGGTTGTCCCCGGGCACGAGACGGAAGAGATTCCTGACCCCTGGTACACCCGCCGCTTTGAGGACACCTACCAGAGTTTAGCCCGGACCCTCCCCCTGTGGCTGGCTAAAATTGAAAAAGAGCTTTAATAAAAAGCAGGCCCCAACATCCGGTCATTCCGGACATCGGGACCTGCTTTTCCCTTAGGAGTTACGACCCGTTGTATACTTTGTACTAAAGTTCTTCTGGACGTTTTGAGGCGCCTGCTTGAAGGGCTCTGACTTAACAAAGTGTCCCCGCAACATCAACCGCCGTTCACCGTTGGCATTGCAAGTGATCAGCGTGATAATCGGCTGCTGGGTGTCGTTAACCACCTCAACCTGGTGGGGGTCAATGAACTTCCGCTGGTAGAGCTTGTATTCATATACCCGCTTTAAATCAGTGATGTAAACCATCTGACCTACCTTGGCATGGTAGTAAAGGGGGGAGAAAAGAATCTTACTGCCGTTGGCCATATTATGACCAGCTAACGCATAGTTACCCTTCCCCATCTTCATGTCAGGACGCATCGTCCCCGCCGCCAGGGCTAACGTTGTGTTGTTTGTTCCGCTCGCAATGGGAATCGTCATTCCCGCTGATGGCATTGTGATTTCTCCAATGATGTTGATGGGCTGCTTTTTTGCCCGGGCCTTGGCGACCGTCTGGAAGTTCAGATCCTGAACGTCAGCATAATTATAGGTGGCCTTCTTTTTACTGTTTTGTTGGATTGTCTGGCGCGTGATGTTGGGGCGGTAGCTGCTTACAAAGTGCTCCTTGATCTGTTGGTTGAAGATCAGGCAGGCTGATATTACTAGTAAGATAACAACCGCGGTCCACCGTAGCCATTCCCGTGACCGGTGCTTCTTATTATTCACCGTTCTCACTCCTTCTTTCGGTAATCATTGTCTCAGTTTACCACAGAAAAGCAAAAAAAGACTGGAAAAAGCAATCGCTTTTTCCAGTCTTTTGCAATTGTACTGGTCTTACTTGAGGCCGTACTTCTTGTTGAACTTGTCCACCGCACCATCGGCTTGGGTAAACTTTTGCTTACCAGTGTAGAATGGGTGTGAATCAGAAGTAACTTCAACCCGGATTAATGGGTATTCGTTACCGTCTTCCCACTTGATGGTTTCCTTTGAAGTGGCAGTTGAACCAGAGATGAACTTGTAACCAGTAGAAGAATCTTCAAATACTACTGGGTGGTAATCTGGATGAATTCCTTGTTTCATAATTTAATACGCTCCTTTTGCCATGAATCATTGCCTGAAACATAGATAATCAACCCTAACAGGATAACATGAATTAATTATCAACGCAACATTTTAGCTAATTTTTACTGATGAATCGTCTTCAATCGCAACGTTTGCATGGAGGCGGTTAAGCTTCCACACAATCCGGTCGTAGCCGCGTAGGATGTTGCCGGCGTTATTAATTACCGTTGTCCCGTCGGCCATTAGTCCCGCGATTGTCAAAGCGGCGCCGGCCCGAATCTCGCCAGCGGTAACGTTAGCCCCGTGTAGGTGGTCGGTATGCTTGATCACGATGGTCCCATCATGGGCCTCAATTCGCATCCCCATCTTTTGCAGTTCGGGGACGTGCTTAACTCGCTTTGGGTAGATGGTGTCGACAATTACGCTGTCACCCTCTGCCAAGGACATCAATGGCGTCAACGGTTGCTGTAAGTCAGTTGCAAAGCCCGGGAAAGGCATGGTTTTAACGTGAACCGCCTTGAGCTTAGTTGTCTTCGGGACATAAATTTTGTCGCTATCGATTTGGAGGTTGACCCCCATCTCAATCATCTTACTGGTGAATGATTCTAGGTGCTCTGGAATAACATTGTGAATCATTACCCCGTCACCAAGGGCAGCTGCCAGGGCCAGATAGGTTCCCGTTTCAATCCGGTCAGCAATGATCGTGTGGGTGTTCATCGATTGCAAGGTGTTAACCCCCGTAATCCGGATGGTGTCCGTTCCAACACCCCGAATCTTGGCACCCATGTTATTTAAAAAGGTTGCCAAGTCAATGATTTCGGGTTCGCGGGCGGCGTTTTCAATCACCGTCGTCCCTTCAGCGCGAACCGCTGCCAGGATTGCATTGATTGTGGCCCCCACGGAAACCATATCCATGAAGATACGGGCCCCGTGCAGACCGTCCTTAGCTTCGAGGTGGACCGTCCCGTTATTTTCGCTGACGGTTGCCCCCAGCGCTTTAAAGGCCTTTAAGTGCTGGTCGATTGGCCGCGGCCCAATGTTGTCACCACCGGGGAAGGTTAAAGTTGCACGGTGAAAACGACCTAACAGTGCGCCCATAAAGTAGTATGAAGCCCGGAGACTCTTAATGGCCTTGCTTGGAAGTTCAGCTTCGATGATTTGGGTTGGGTCAATGTCGAGAACGCCGTGGCTAAACTCTGATTTGACGTTCATTGACTTTAAAATGATCATCAGATTGTGAACATCCAAGATATCCGGAACCGTGTCGAATTGTACTGGCGTATCCGCTAAAATGGCAGCCGGGATCAACGCAACGGTACTGTTTTTCGCACCACCGATCGTAACTTCGCCCGACAGTCGGTTTCCTCCTTGAATGATCATTCTTTTCATTTCCGTGTTTCCTCACTTAAAAATAGTTAGTTTTATAATCGTTTTTATCTTGTTAAGTATTGCTATTAAACAATCAATAGTAATGATAATTAATTGTTTATTAAATTACAACCTTTTCCGGGTAATCTTAAGGAAATTAAAAGGGAGCGGGCTCCTTTATCCCCCGCTCCCTTTTAAAATCATCTTTTAAGCTTACTTTTCACTGGCGGCCGCTTTAATAAAGGCAGCAAACAGTCCCTCTGGCCGGTTTGGCCGTGACAAGAATTCTGGGTGGTACTGGGCAGCAACGAAGAACTTCTTCTTTGGTAGTTCCACTACTTCAACCAGGTTCCGGTCCGGGTTGATTCCCGAAACAACCAGACCGTGGTCTTCCATCTCTTGCCGGTAGGCGTTATTGAATTCGTAACGGTGACGGTGCCGTTCACTAATCATGGATTTATTGTCGTAAGCCGCGGCGGCAACCGTTCCTGGCTTCAGCTTGCATGGGTAAGCGCCCAGCCGTTGGGTTCCACCCATGTTTTCAACATCTTCCTGGTCTGCCATCAGGTCAATAATGTTATGCTCCGTGTTCGGATCAAATTCGGTCGAGTTAGCATCCTTGTAACCAAGAACGTCACGGGCAAATTCAATGCAGGCGGTCTGCATCCCCAAGCAGATCCCCAAGTACGGCACATCGTTTTCCCGGGCATACTTAATCGCGGTGATCATTCCTTCAATCCCCCGGCTTCCAAAACCACCGGGTACCAGGATCCCATCGTAGCCCTTCAGGGTGTCAGCAACATTATCAGGAGTAATGTTTTCCGCATTAAAGTGGTCAATCTTGACCTTGGCGTTAACCGGGTACCCGGCATGGCGGAGAGCCTCGTTAACGGAAATGTAAGCATCTTGCAGGTCAGTGTACTTCCCGACCATGGCAATCTTAACCGTCTTGGTCAGTTCATTTTCAATGTGGTTGACCATGTTGGTCCATTCCCGCATGTCGGCAACCGGTGCGTCGATGTTGAAGTGGTCAACAACCAACTGGTCCATCCCCTGCTTTTGTAGGTTCAACGGAATCTCATATAGGGTGTTGACATCTAATGATTCAATTACCGCCTTGGGGTCAACATCACAGAAGAGGGCGATCTTCTGCCGCATCTCGTCGGTGATTGGCTTTTCCGTCCGGACAACCAGGATGTTCGGCTGAATTCCCAGGCCGCGGAGTTCCCGAACACTGTGCTGTGTTGGCTTGGTCTTCATTTCACCAGCAGCCCGCAGGTACGGAACCAGCGTGGTGTGAATGTATAAGACGTTCTCGGAACCCACTTCTTCACGCATCTGCCGGATGGCTTCCATGAATGGCTGGGATTCGATGTCCCCAACGGTCCCCCCGATTTCCGTAATGACGACTTCCGCGTCCTTACTTTCACCGGCCCGCTTGATCTTGTCCTTGATTGCGTTGGTAATGTGGGGGATAACTTGGACCGTCCGTCCTAAGTAGTCACCACGCCGTTCCTTGCGCAACACTTCGGAGTAGATTTTACCAGTAGTGACGTTTGAGTACTTGTTCAGGTCATTATCAATAAACCGTTCGTAGTGACCGAGGTCCAGGTCGGTTTCGGTACCATCATCAGTAACGAACACTTCACCGTGTTGGTATGGGCTCATTGTTCCGGGATCCACGTTAATGTACGGGTCAAACTTCTGAATTGCCACCTTTAGGCCCCGGTTCTTCAATAGGCGACCCAATGAAGCAGCGACAATCCCCTTTCCTAAGGATGAAACAACCCCACCAGTTACAAAAATGTATTTCGTCATTGCTTTTACTACTCCTTTGTTTTAATTGTAGGCGGTTATAAATACAGAAAAGCTCCCTATTTCTGTTGAAACAGGGAGCTTACTTATTTACGAACTTCATAGCCTGACTTTTACAGGCGCCCAAGAAAGATAATACAGGGTCACCGTAAAATAGTCAAGAGAGACGCTTAAGATTTATTCGTCATCATCGTCGTCATCGTCTTCGTCGTGCAGTTCAGACAGCTGGTCTTCGATGTTGTCGTCTAGATCGTTATCATCGTCGTTGAAGTCGTCATTTTCTTCATCGTAATCGTCATCATTATTGTCGTCATCGTCATTGTCATCCAGGTCTTCATCTTCTGGATCATCATTGTCGTAGTCGATGACGTCATCGTCGTCGTTGGAGTCTGCCAAGAAGGCGTTAACCTTACGACGCTTCTTCTTTGGCCGGTCTTCTTCGTCCTCGTCGCTTTCACCAACCGTGGCTTCGTCGATGGATTCGAATGGGTACCATGCCCGCAGGCCCCAGGTATTGTCACCAAGGGAAATAAAACTGCCGTCGATGTTCAAATCAGTGTAGAACTGGGCGAGCCGTTCACGGATTTCCTCATCGCTCTTGCCCAGGTATTGTTGAATTTCATTGGTCAGGTCAACAAACGCCATCGCTTCTCCATGGTGAGCTAAGATAGCGTGCGCCACCTCAACCATTGAAAGTTCTGATTTGTCTTGGCCGTCAAAAACCTTTAATTCCAAATTGGTGCACATCCCTTCAAAAAGTCTAAATTACATCTTACAATATTAGGCCTTAAATTGCAATTGAAGTTGGTAATTTCCCACTTCCTGGTCCCCAGTCTTTAGAACATAGTCCACGTTGAGGTGCCCCATGGGAACATCCAGGTCCAAGTCCTTTTCCAGCCGCTTGGTAACGACTCCCAGGCGGATCACCCCGTACTCAGTCCGGTAGCGGGTAACCGTCTCCTTCTCCTGGTCAAATTCAAGCTGGGTCCGCATCGCGCCTTCACGGTGAAGGTGGACCTGGTCGTCTAAGCGAAACTGGACCGGAGTGGCCTGCCCATTTTGGTGCTCAACGTAGCGTAAATAGTACTTTCCGTTTAGTTCAACAAAGTTGCCGTCCTCACTAAAGGTGAAGTTTTCCTGCTGACCATCCTGGCGAATTGTCGTTGTCAGCTTAACTTGTACCGGCGTAATTTTTTTGATAATCCATCGCGCCCTTTCTCTATTCGTAATTTTCCTCCCAATTATACTTGAAATCGGCCGAAAAGGTGACCAAAAGCCATTAATTTCTGCCGGTTTCTTGTATAATAAATTGTATAAAGAATAAGAAAAGAAGATTGTTAATCATGAATGACTTTATCAAGCAACCAGTTGCTGAATTTGACCAGCCACTGGTTCCACAAAATAACACCACATCCTTTATCTATACTAACGCCCTCCTCCAGTCGAGCAAGGAAATGGCCACCCCCCTGCTCCACTTCTGGACCCTGGAGAAGACCGTCATCCTGGGGCTCAAGGACCAGCGCCTTCCGCACCTTGACCAGGCCCTAAAGGTGTGCGAACGGCACGGCTACCACTACTTTCTCCGTAACTCCGGTGGTCTCGCCGTCATTAGTGACGATGGCATCCTGAACTTCTCCCTCTTCTTCCCGTGGCACCTGGAAAAGCGCCAACTGACGATTGATGAGGCCTACGAAAGAATGATCACCGTCATCAAGGCCGCCTTCCCTGAATTACAAATTGAAACCGGGGAAGTCACCCACTCATACTGTCCGGGGACCTTTGATGTCCACGTCAACGGGCAAAAAATCGGTGGTATCTCCCAACGGCGCAACATGGACGGTGTTGTCGTAATGCTTTACCTCGGGATCAATGGTCCCCAGATGACCCGCGGGGAACTAGTTCGCGACTTCTACGATGCTGGCCTCGGTGATGAAGAAAATAAGTGGCACTTCCCTGATGTTTGGCCAACGTCAATGACGACCATCAGTAGCCTGCTTGGTCATGAGGTTACGGTGGCCGATGCCAAGCAACGCCTGCGTAACGTCTTTCCCCACCACCAGCAAGCCAAGTTTGACCAGCTGATGTGGCAGGCCAACTTTATCAAGTCCTTAAATGATGAACGGATTGCCATCGGTAAGCTTCAACAGCGACTTTCAAAGGAGAATTAGTGTGCAAGCATTTTATCGGGAAAAGCTCCCGCGTGAGAAGGTCTTTCGGGACCCCATCCACGGGCAAATCATTGTTGACAACCAAATTATCCTTGACCTGATCAACACCCCGGAGTTCCAGCGCCTCCGCCGGATCAAGCAACTCGGCACCTCATCGTTCACCTTTCACGGTGCTGAGCACTCCCGCTTTGGCCACTGTCTCGGCGTTTATGAAATTACCCGGGAAATGTGTAACTACTTTCAGCGCAACTACCCCCAGCAAGTGCCTGGCGACGGCCTGTGGGACGATGGCGAACGACCGGTCGCATTGTGTGCTGCCCTCCTGCACGACCTTGGCCACGGTCCGTATTCCCACACCTTCGAGCACATCTTTGCCACCAACCACGAGCAGATCACCCGCCAGCTCATCACCAGTCCGGAAACCAACATTAACAAGATTCTGCGCCGGGTTTCGCCTGACTTTCCCCACCAGGTAGCCAGTGTGATTGACCACAGCTACCATAACCAGCAGGTTGTTCAGATGATTTCCAGTCAGGTCGACGCTGACCGGATGGACTACCTCCAGCGGGACTCTTACTACACCGGGACCAACTACGGTAAGTTTGACCTTGACCGGGTCCTCCACGTTATGCGCCCCGTCAAGAACGGGATTGCCTTTGAGATCTCGGGGATGCACGCGGTGGAAGATTACATCATCAGCCGCTTACAAATGTACTTACAGGTCTACTTCCACCCGGTCTCCCGGGCAATGGAAGTCATCTTAGACCACCTCTTAATGCGGGCAAAGTACATCTACGAGCACCCCAGCGATTTTGAGCCGGAATTTACCCCACACATGCTGATGCCCTTCTTCAACCACCGGTTCACCCTTGATGACTACCTCGCCCTCGACGACGGAGTCCTGACGACCTACTTCAACCACTGGACCCACTCGCGCGATGACATCTTAAGCGACCTGGCGAACCGTTTTCTGAGTCGCCGACCGTTCAAGTCCGCTATCTACGACCAGGATTCGGCAAAGTTTTTACCACAGTTGCGCGACCTGATCCAAACGGCGGGCTTCGATAGCCGCTACTACACGGCCGTCAACGACAGTTTCAAGCTTCCCTACGACACCTATAACCCGAAAGCCTCCAAGCCCCAGACCCAAATCGAACTGCTCCAGCCTAACGGAGACTTTGTCGAGCTGTCCCAGGTCAGCACCCTGGTAGCGAGCGTCTCCGGGCGGGAAGCCGGTGACCAGCGTTTCTTCTTCCCGAAAGAGATGCTGGAGAAACACCAGGATATCGAGATCTTCGAACCAATTTACGAGAAATTCCAGAGTTACATTAAAAATAACCACATTGTTGACCCAGAAAAGTAGTCCGGGCCAGCTTTTTGGTGATTAACGGCATTTAAGACTGAAAAGGAGAAATTAATAATGGCAATTAAAATGGTAGCAATTGATATTGACGGCACGCTGATTAACGACAATCGCCAGATTACCCCTAAGACCGTCGCCGCAATCAAAAAGGCCAGTCAGCAGGGAATCAAGATTGTCCTCTGCACTGGGCGGCCAATGACCGGGGTGCGGGCCTACCTTGACCAGTTGGGCCTAGCTAACCGCGAGGATGAGTACGTCGTCAGTTTTAACGGGGCCATGGCGCAAACCACCAGTGGCAACGTCATGGTTGACTACAGCATTTCCTTCAACGACTATGCAGACTGGGTCAATTACTGCCTCAAAGAAGGGGTCCACTCCCAAATTGAAACGCGGGATTACATCTACACTACCAACCAAAACCTTAGCTACTACACCATCTACGAATCTGAGCTGGTCAGCATGCTGGTTCGTTACCGTTCCCTCGATGAAATGGCCCGCATTCAGGACCAGTACACGATTGCCAAGGCGATGATGGTGGACGATAAGGAAAAAATTGACCAAGCTGTTAAGGACCTTCCTGAAGAACTTGCCAACCGCTTCTCAATTGTGCGGAGTGAAGACTTCTACCTTGAATTTATGCATAAGGAAGCCAGCAAGGGCAAGGCCCTGGACCGGCTCAGCAGTGAACTGGGGCTTACCGCTGATGAAGTGATGGCACTGGGGAACGCCCAAAACGATAACTCGATGCTTGAATTTGCCGGGCTCGGGGTGGCCATGGGTAACTCGGTCGATAAGACCCTCGCCGTGGCGGACGTTGTTACCGGCGATAATAACCACGATGGGGTCGCCCAAGCAATTGAAAAGTACGTCTTTTAAAGTCACTAACTACTAAAAGCCACTACCCGTTGGCATGATACCAACGGGTAGTGGCTTTTCCCTTTCAAAAACGGTTCGGGACCGGACCCATTAACGACGCCAGATTTTTCTGGACCTTTCGACCACTTGCCAAGTCATAGAACGTGTACTCGCCACGATAACGGTCGATGATTGCCTGGTAGTGGGTGTAACTGTGGGCGTGGCGTTGGTTATGGGGCACCGTGACGTCCTGCAGGAAGTCACGCAATTGCTGGGGGGTACTCGGTCGTCCCCGCCACCGCGCAAGGGCAGCCCGCTTAAAACGGTCCACGGAGTTCCCACCCTGGGGACCAGGTTGAAAATAAGTCTGCAGCTGGTGAATGGTCGCCCGGCTAAACTGGTGGCCCGCTAAGCCCAACATGGCATTTAAGTGGCTAACCTGCTGGTCAAGGTCAGGGGTATTGGTAAACACGGCGGCGGGATTAGGACGGGCCCGTAGTCGACCGTTGAGGGGCTCAATTACGTAGGTCCCGCTCCCGTCCATTAGTAACCAGTGGAAGGGGTACTGTTGCTTATCAAACCACGGTCGCCTTACAACTGAGACCTGGTCTAATTCTGCCAAAACGGCGGCTACCGAGTCGTGACTGCCCAGGACCCAGTTAATGAAGTCCTGGGGAGTAAGGGCGAGTGTTTGGGGACGCACCCGTTTCTGGTAATCCGCGGCAACGGGGAAGAAGAGCTCCGCACAGACCAGCCCAGCGTCATTAATGCCGTCACCAATCAGAAAGTGGCCATCAAAGTAGCGCATCCCACCCAGAATACGGTGGCGGTTAATCACAACCCGGTGCCCAATGGCCGGTTGCCACTGGTAGTCGACTGGGAGGTAGGTTAGCTTCCATGGTGTTCGGGGCGGGAAATCCATTGTCCGGCCAAAGAGTCGTCCTGTCGTAATTACTGTACACATTTTATTCCCCACTTTTCTTTGATCCAGCAAAAAAGGGAGCCCGACAAACGTCGTACTCCCTTAATATTCGTCCGTAAATTAGCTCAACTTGGTAACGGCACCAGTTTCGCTGTTGTATTGGTAGAAGCCGACCATGTTGGAAACAGTGTTATCACTGTTGTTCCGCCGAACTTCAAACTTGTAGGTGTTACCAGACTTACCAGTGGTAATAATTTGGTAACCCTTTTCGCCGCTAAAGCCCATCTTATTGGCAAATTCAACCACCACATCATCAGTCGTCTTCGCAGTAGCGGTCGACGATGAAGAAGCGGCACTCTTGGTAGCACTGCTGGTTGTAGCCGCACTATTGGCATTCTGACTCGTGCTGGTGCTGCCCTTTTGAGCGCTATCAATCTTATCTTGCAACTCGGAATATGCATCGCGCATTGCCGGACTAGTTGACTTTTGTTCCTTTAGATTATTAGAAGCAGTAGCATAGTCCCCATTCCGGTATGCCTTGCGAGCACTCATGTAGTTTTGCAAATCAGTAGCAAGATTGTCGGCCTGTGTTGAACGATTGTTGGTATTGTTCAAACGGTCATATGCGCCCTGGTAGTCCTCGTTACGGATTAACTTGTTGGCAGCACGGTATGCGCTGCCCGACGTGGTCTCCGAGGACCGTACAGATGAACTTGTCGAAGAAGTACTAGATGTTGCTGAGTCGTGGTTGCCACAAGCAGCAAGCGTCAGTGCGATTGCCACTGCAGCCGTCCCAGTAATCACCTTGTTAAATAGTTGCTTTTTTTGCATTTTTATCCTCCTTCGCTACTGCCCACCTTATTATATCATGGATTGGAATTCTCTCCAAAATCTACACGAATATCAAGAAAAGAAAAATCCCAGAATGGCGTTGCCAATTTCTGGGATTCTTTATTTACTACTTATGCCTTTGCACTTTGAAAGACCTGCTTGAATAGCGGACTGACTGGCCGGTTTTCGTTGATCCGCTTAATTGCCGCAGCAATCAGTGGGGCCACGGAAACCTGCTTGATCTTCGCAATTTGCTTTTCCGCTGGTAACTTAATCGAGTCCGTCACAACAACTTCCTTCAGTGGGGACTTTGAGAGACGCTCGATGGCTGGACCGGAAAGAACCGCGTGCGTACATGAAGCGTAAACTTCCTTTGCACCCGCATCAATCAGGGCTTGGGCACCAAGGGTAATCGTCCCGGCAGTATCAATCATATCGTCAATCATGATACAAGTCTTGCCCTTAACATCCCCAATGATGTTCATGACCTGGGCAACGTTCGCCCGTGGCCGCCGCTTATCAATGATGGCGATTGGTGACTTCAAGAATTCAGCCAATGCCCGCGCCCGGGTCACCCCACCGTGGTCCGGAGAAATGACAACCGCGTTATCGGCAACCCCTTCATTGATGAAGTATTCAGCCAATAGTGGCGCCCCCATCAGGTGGTCAACCGGGATATCAAAGAATCCTTGAATCTGGGCGGCGTGCAGATCAAGAGCAATCACCCGGTCCACACCGGAATTTTGTAACATGTTGGCAACCAACTTGGCAGTGATTGGCTCCCGACTCCGTGCCTTCCGATCTTGCCGTGCGTAGCCGTAGTACGGCATCACAACGTTAATGGTCTTGGCGCTGGCCCGCCGTAAAGCGTCAACCATGATCAAGAGTTCCATTAAGTTGTCGTTAACTGGTGCAGAGGTTGATTGAAGAACGTAAACGTTGTCCCCCCGGACACTCTCTTCAATGTTAATCTGAATTTCACCATCACTAAAACGGTCAACAGATAACTTACCAAGCTCAATCCCCAGGTGCTGAGCAATCTTTTCAGCCAGCGGCCGGTTTGAGTTTAAGGCAAACAATTTGAAATTAGAATCAATATTAGACTGTGTCATTAGATCCTCCGGAAGTTTAAGTGAGTCAATTATCTACTTCTTATGATATCGACCCCAGAATTAAAAAGCAAGCAAAAGTGAGATTACCACGGCAACTTCTTGGCGTAATCCTTCTTATTGGTCTGCCGTGACCGGGCAATTGCCATGTCGTATTGTTCCGTGCTGTCGGTAATCGTGGAACCGGCCGCAATAAAGGAATCCTTGGCAATGTTAACTGGCGCAACCAGGTTACTGTTACTACCAATAAAGGCGTGGTCGCCAACATTGGTATGGTGCTTGTTGGTCCCGTCGTAGTTAACAAAGACAACCCCACAGCCGACATTGATGTTCTTACCCAGCGTGGCGTTCCCAATGTAGGTCAGGTGGCCAACCTTGGTACCAGCACCGATGTAGGCCTTCTTGACTTCACAGAAGTTACCGATATGGACGTTTTCACCAATCTCGGCTTCTGGACGCAGGTGGCTGTTCGGGCCGATGTCACTGCCGTTGTGCATCTCGGCGCTTTCCAGCGTTGAGGAGGTAATCTTGACCCCGTCGTGGATGGTCGAATCCACAATCCGTGAGCCGGCAGAGATGTAGCAGTCCTTGCCAATCACGGTGTGGCCCTTGATAACAACGTTTCCTTCCAGGACAGTATCGTTACCGATCTGGATATCAGCATCGATGTACGTGGTTGCCGGGTCAACCATGGAGACCCCTTCTTGCATCCAGTGCTTGTTGATCCGCGCCCGCATTACCTTATTGGCCTTGGCCAAGGCGATCCGGTCGTTAACCCCCATTGACTCTTCAAAGTTGTCCATCTTGTAGGCGGTGACGATTTCGCCTTCCTGCTTGAGAATGCCAATCACATCGGTCAGGTAGTACTCACCCTGGGCATTATCATTCGTAATCTTGGTCAGGGCTTTGAAGAGCTTCTTGTTGTCAAAGCAGTAAACCCCAGTATTGATTTCCTTGATTGCCCGCTCTTGGACATCAGCATCCTTTTGTTCAACGATCCGCTCAACAATACCAACGTTGTCCCGGACAATCCGACCGTAGCCAGTAGGGTCCGGAGCCACTGAAGTTAAAATTGTTGCGGCGGCGTGCCGTGATTCGTGATACTTAAATAGCTTTTCAAAGGTATCTGCAGTAAACAGGGGGGTGTCACCACTGACGATGATTGTTTCCCCATCTTCATTAGCAAGCAGGTCCCGGGCTTGCATTACCGCGTGACCGGTTCCTAGTTGCTGACGTTGCAAAGCGTACCGGGTCCGGTGACCCAGTTCTTCCTTAACCGTGTCGGCCCCGAAACCAACAATCGTAACGATCGTGTCGATGTGGGCCTTTTCCAGTTGGGTCAAAACGTGGTTAACCATTGTCTTTCCACAAACTTGGTGTAAGACCTTGTGGAGCTTGGAACGCATCCGGGTTCCCTTACCAGCTGCTAAAATAACTGCATTTCTCTTTACCATTCTAATTTTCCTTTCCGAAGACATTTTCCATAAAATTACCAGGACGTGCTGTGATGGTCTTTTGATCGCCATCTTCCGCATCAACCGTGACCAGAGACGTGCAATCATCAACCAGGCGGTGGTCGCTGTTGCTACTCTCGGCCAAGACGGTCATCCCCACCAAGTTGGCATCGAATTCCTTGATCAAGGATGCCATCCCGTTCAGGGTTCCGCCCCCCTTAAGAAAATCATCGACAACGACGACATTGGCCCCTGCCGACAGGGTCCGCCGGGACAGTTCCATCTTCTTAATCCGCTTGACTGATCCGGAGACGTAGTTAACACTCACCGTCGGTCCCTCGGTGATGTGGGAACTGTTCCGGACAATCACGAACGGCTTGTTCATGTACATTGCCGCACTCTGGACAATCGGGATTCCCTTGGTTTCCACCGTCATCACTACGTCGACGTCCTTATCCATGTACTGGGTTGCAATCAGCTGGCCCACCTGGTGCAGGATGTCCGGCCGGCCAATCAGGTCCGAAAGGTAAACGTAGCCGCCGGGCAGGAAACGGGAGTCGTCATTGACCTCGTTTACCAGGTTAGCGATGGCCTTTTCCGCATTCTCCTGTGAGTAAAAAGGCGCTAACACAGCACCGCCACTGGCACCGGGGATGGTCTTCAGGCGTCCTTCTCCCCAGGTCTGGAAGGTATGCTTGATGATGCTCAGGTCCTCACTGATTGAGGACTTTGCCGAACCATAGCGTTCACTAAAGAACTTAAGTGACACTAATGTTCGGGGGTGTTCCAGTAAGTAGCGGGTCATATCGACCAGCCGGTTGCTTCTTCGTACTTTCATAATCGTCATTGTCCGCCTTTCTAAAAAGGATTAATTCATAATGAATTTTACCATAAAATGTTCGGCTTTTATGAATTATTTCCAAAAAAGGCCCGCGTCGGCGAAGTTTTTTGCTGACGCGAGCCTGGTTAATTCTAATTTGCTTCAATGAAGTTCTGGTATAAAAGGGCAATGACGTAGATAACGACCTCGATCACGGCGATGAAGAAGCTGACCGGCCAGTTGGTCAAGTAACCTAACAGCAATCCGGTCCAGGTCCCCAGCAAGGAAAAAAGGATTGCCAGCCCCATCATCTTTGCTACCCCGTGGGTGAAGTACTTGGCGCTGGCCGCAGGAATTGTCAGCAGAATGAAGATCAACAGCGAACCAACAATCTGGGCGGCCACACTGACGCTCAACGCCAGGAGGAGCAAAAAGACGACCGAAATAACCGTCTGGTTGACCCCACTCACCTGCGCCCCAACCTCGTCAAAGGAAGAGAACTTCAGCTGGCGGTAGATCAGGACGGTAATTGCCAAAACTACCGCCGACAAGATAATCAGTTGGTGAACTTCACTGGCACTGATTCCGACCACGCTCCCGAAGAGGATGCTGGTCGCGGAACTGGCCGTCTGGCTGCTGAGGGAAAGGAAAAGGATCCCCAGACCAATGAACAGGCCCGATACCGCACTGATGACCGCTTCTCTGCGGGACTCTTTAATACTCATCTGCCCCACCAGAACAGAACTGAGCATGGTAAAGAGGATCATTCCGTTAAGTGGTGCCCAGCCGGCAAAGACCGCAAAGGAGGCCCCGGCAAAGCCAATTTCCGACAGGGTGTGGGTCAGAAAGGATAGTTGGCGGGCGACCACGAACACCCCAATCACCCCACTGACGATTGCAATAAAGGTACTGGCGACAAAGGCGTGCCGCATAAAGGCAAGGCTTAGCATTCTTCTTCCCCCTTTACAATCGCTGCAAGTTCGTTAATCGACCCCGTCGTGTACCCGTCCGCTTGCATGTGGAGGTAGCGGGTACCATACCGTTGGGCAAGGTCCCAATCATGGGTAATGAACATCACGCTGAGGCCGTCTTCTTGAAAACGGGCCACCAGGTCCAGCAAACTGTACTTCATCTCGTTATCCAGGCTAGCGGTGGACTCGTCTAAAATCAGGAGGCGGGGGTTGGTAAGCAGGGCCTGAGCAAGGTAGGCCCGCTGCTTTTCCCCACCAGAGGCGAGGCCCAGGGGACGGCCCGCAATTTTTGTCAGGTCCGTGATCCTGATGATCCGGTCCAGGCGGTGCCGTTCCTTCTTCGTCAGCCATGGCCAACGTGACTGGCGGCTGTTTAAGGCCACAAAGTCGCGAATTGATAAGGGGTACTCCTCATCAAGGTTCCGAAATTGGGGCACGTAGCCCAGGCGGGTGTCCTTGGGGATGTTAATGGTCCCCTCCTTAGGTTTAATCAATCCTAAGAGGGCCTTTACCAGGGTTGTTTTCCCCACCCCGTTTTCACCAACCACGACGAGGAAGTCCCCACTGTTGATGGTAAAACTGAGGTTACTAAAGACGGTATGGTCCCCATAAGCGACTGTTAAGTCATCTACTGACAATACTGCCATTATCGTGCCTCCTTCTGCTGAATCTTGGCGAGTTCTTGGTATTGGTCAATCATCCACTGCTGGTAGGTCTTCCCATTGGGCTTTGATTCCGTCACTTTCAAGACTGGGACGTCATACTTGTGGGCCAGCTGAACCATATTATTAATCACGTGGTCGTCAGACTGGGCGTTCTCCACAAAAAAGGCAATTCGGTGGTTAATGATGGCGTCTTGAAGGTCCTTGACGTCCTGTGGCGAGGGATCATTACCGTCTTCGGTTGCCTTCGCGAAGTGGTTATCAACCACCTGGTAACCTAGGTTATTCAAGGCGTAGTCAAAAACAGGTTCGCTGACGGCAACTGCCCGTTGTTGGCCGACCCCCTGTTTGACGCGCGCAATCTCCTTATCTAGGGGTTGTAACGACTTAAGGTACTTCCGGGCCTGGCGGTGGTAGTAACCGGAATGACCAGGGTCCATTCGTGAATACTGATTGGCAAGTTTCTTTGCTAACTTCTTCATCGTGTTTGGCTGGTACCAAACGTGCTCGTTGGCCCCCGCCCGCTCGCCGGCAACCTGGCGGCCAACGTCAATGACACGGAGGTCTCGGTTTCCGCTAGCTTGAGTCATCTTGGTCAGCCAGTGGTCATAGCCAAGGCCATTTTGAATTACCAGGTTGGCCTTCCCCATCAGCTGTGACTGCTGGGTGCTGGGCTGGTAATCATGGGGATCAATTGAGGCGTTGTTGATCACTGAAGTTACCTGGCCATACTTCCCGGCAACTTGCTGGGCGACCTCACCGTAAAAATTAAGGCTGGTGACAACCCGGACGGGCTTATGTTCCCGGTAGCCCTCCTTAAGTGGCAGGCAGGACAGTACTAAAATGACCACGAGAACGCTCACCAGCGCACCAACACCGGTCCAATACTTCTTCATTGCGTAGCTCTCTCCTAAATCGTAACGATTACTATTTATAACAAAACCATCTTAACGAAAATTGGCCTGCAATGCAAGTATATCAAGACAAAAAAATAAGAGTGGGGGAACAAATTGCGATTTATTTCCGCACTCTTTTAGTTTTCAAGCTTAATTATTGGCTATCCGGAATACTTTTTCCGGCCTGCACATTATCACAACAGGGTCACCACATGAACATCACGGCAAAAACCCCGGATACTGTTTTGAATCCGTTTGGCCCGTGATTCGGTGTGGCAGATGGCAAAAACGGTTGGTCCGGTCCCACTCATCTGAGCAACATCGGCCCCTAGCTCGACCATTTTTTCCTTCAACCGCTTAATCTCCGGGTAGAAGCTCATCGTGACCGGTTCAAGGACGTTTCCCATGTACTTGGTTGCCGTTTGCCAATCCTGGGCCCGCAGGCTAGCAAGTAACTGATCGTTATCTAGGTGGTCAATCTTTTCGTAATTAATCTGTCGCAAAATCTGGGGCGTTGAAACGCTGATCTGTTGTTTGGCAATCACGACCCAGTAGTGGGGCTGGGGCGGCAATAGTTCAATCTTCTCACCGTGGCCGGAGACGTAGGCCAACTGACTATAGACACAGTAAGGAACATCGGAGTCAATTGTGAGGGCAATCGTTGCCAATTCCTGCTTTGAAAGCCCCAACCGCCACATACTATTAAGGGCGCGCAGGACCGCGGCCGCATCGGATGACCCCCCACCAAGGCCTGCGGCAACCGGAATGTTCTTCTTAATGTTAATTGTGACCCCTTCCTTGCAGTGGAAACGGCTGCGAAGGATATGGGCCGCTTGATAGGCAAGGTTCCGCTGGTCGTTCGGCAAGAAGCCACTATTGGTGTACACCTTAATCGTTGCTGGCCGCCGGTGGGTCTCAACGGTCACGTAGTCAGCCAAGTCGGCTGAGGTCATCACCATGTCCCAGCGCGGTGAACCGTCAAAGTAACGCATTGGCGTATCGAGACTTAAATTTAACTTTGCTGGCGCCTTTTCAGTTACACGCATCGAATCTTCCCTCCCAACCTCATATAATCTACTTAATTTGATTATACTAACGGGAGAAATAAACGGCAAGCTCTTACCGTTGCAAAGCCATCAGCCACTTCACTCCACACACATGTCAGAAATAAAAAACCTCCGGTGTTCGGCAATGCCGGGCACTGGAGGTTATCGTGTATTGGGCCGCGCAAGTTTCACGGCTCTATCAGCTTCTATTATTCAAAGGCTAACGAGATGTTATGCGTTAAAACATCCGTGTAGCTGTAAGAGATCCGGTCAAGGGAACCCTGACCATCGTTTAAGTGGACAATGAAAATCGCTGGGTAGGTCTTGCTCAAGATCCCGTGGTGCGTTGCCACCCGCTTACGTCCCGCCTGGGCCTTCACTAAGACCGGCTGGCCAATTCGATCATCCAATTCCTTCTTGATCTCCACAATCGTTTCTGGCACTCCACTTCACCTCACTGCAATAAACAGTACCATTAAATTATTAAACAATTAATATTACCATTATATTACAGAAAAGTCAATTTAGAGAAGCGCCGCCGCGTGGAGACGGTTGGCCAAGTCAATGAACTGGTCGAGGGTCAGTCTTTCCGGCCGAATTTGCGGAGAAATTCCCGCTTGATCAAGAATCGTCTGCATCTTTTCCTTTACGTCCGCCTGCTTACCAATGACTGATTGAAGGTTATTCCACAGGCTCTTCCGCCGGTGGGCAAAGCAACCACGGATGAAGCCAAAAAGCTTCTGCTGGTCAAAGGGCTGGACTGCCAGCGGCTCTTTTCGGGGCTTAAGAACGACGATCGCTGAATCAACGTTGGGCGATGGCACAAAGGCATGGCGGGAAACGTTAAAGGCAATCGTTGCCGTCATCTGGTACTCAATTGCCAAAGTTAGGGCCCCATACTGCTTAGTTCCCGGCTGGGCAGCCAGTCGTTGGGCCACCTCCTTTTGCATCATGACGCAAATGGCGGCCCACTTAACAGGCGCCTTCAGGAGGTTCATTAAAATCGGACTGGTGATGTAGTACGGCAGGTTAGCAACCACCTTGACCGGCTTGGTAGGGTCCGTGAATTGATCCTGAATCAGTGCCGGGAGGTTCGCCGCCAGGACATCCTGGTTTAAGACCTTAACATTGGGGTACGGCTTGAGAACCTCATTTAATACTGGAATCAGGTCCTGGTCAATTTCCAAAGCCAGGACCTCGCCAGCCGCCTGGGCGAGCTGCTCAGTAAGGGCCCCAATCCCCGGGCCAATTTCAATCACGTTATCCACCTTGGTGATCTCACCGGCATCGACAATCCGCTTCAAGACGTTGAGGTCAGTCAAGAAGTTCTGACCAAAGCTCTTCTTGGTGTGGATCCCGTACTTTTCCATGATGGCCCGTGTGCGGGTGCGACTTCCAATTTGTGGTGTCTTACTCATTGCTTTCCTCCTGGTCAATTTGCTTCACTGCGGCGGTGAACTGGTCAGCGGTCACCTGGAACATGTTCAAACGGTGAACCAGTTGCTTACCGTTTCCGTAGCCAATCCCTAAGATTTGGCCCAGGCGCTCCCGCCGGCGTTTTGAGTTCTGCTGGCCGGTTAACCCCGCCGCTTGTAAATCACGCTGGGAGAAGAGCGGGTTCGCTGCGGGCGCCTGGGTATAAAGGTGCTTCAACGCTGCTTTGATCACCGCAGGGTCAGCGTGCTCAACGCCCAAGCTACCGTGGGCCTCGTTGGGCACCCCTTGGTCACGGCGGATAAAGGCGTGCTTAATTCCCGGTACGGCAGCACTGATCATCTTCCGGAGGCGTTCGCCGTTAAAGTCGGGATCAGTAAAGACAATTAGTCCCCGGCTTTGCTGAAGTTTCTTCAGCCGGGCCAGGTCATTAGCATTCAGTGCTGAACCGTTCGTTTCATAGGTATCAGCATCAACCACCTTTTGGACCTGCTTCGTATCGTCCTTCCCCTCAACGACAATTACTTCTTTAATCTTCGTCATGATGTCTTTTTAAAAAGAGCCTCCTTGCGTTCTGGTAAGTATGGTAGGCTGCCTGGCTAAAGGAAACCTGCTTGAGGTCGGCAACCGCATCGACAACGAACTTGGTAAAGGCCGGTTCGTTCTGCTTTCCCCGAAACGGAGCCGGCGTCAGATACGGGGCGTCCGTTTCCACCATCATCCGGTCCAGAGGGACTGCCTGAACAGCAGCATGCACGTCCTTAGCGTTGCCGAAGCTGGCTACCCCACTAAAGGAGATTGCCATCCCCAGTGCCAAGAACTTTTCCGCCCATTCGGGAGTACCGTTGAAGCTGTGCATCACCCCACCAAAGTCACCCACGTGGACGTTTTTCAGGATGGCATAGGTATCGGCCAGGGCCTCTCGACAGTGGATGGAAACGGGTAGGTGCCGTTCCCGGGCCCAGGCAAGCTGCTCCTCAAAGATATCCTGCTGTTGGTGATGGGGCGAATACTCGTCGTTGTAATAATCCAGGCCAATTTCGCCAATTCCCACAACCACCGGGTCATCAAGCTGCTGGCGAAGGGTTTGCCGCGCATTTTCATCAAAGGTCCGGATATCCTCTGGGTGCCAGCCAATGATGGGGTGCAGGTTGCTAAAGCGGTGCCCCAGGTCCAGTGCCCGCTGGTTCAGCTTGGCGTTTGATCCCACGATGTTCATCTGGGTCACCCCGTAGTATGCCGCCCGGTCCTCAAAGGCCGGCACGTCGTCATAAAAGGGATCATCGTTCAGGTGGGTATGGGAATCATACACCTGCCGCCAATCGCGTTGCTTCTTTCCCATGGCTTAGCCCAGTTCCAGGCCTGGTTCTAAGGCGTCATCAACCGTGACGACCGTTACCTGGTTGTCCTTCTCAACGGACAGCAGCATCCCCTGGCTAACTTCACCGCGCATCTTCCGCGGCTTCAAGTTGGCAACGATAACAACCTTCTTGCCAACCAGGACACTCGGGTCCGGGTACCATTGGGCGATTCCGGAAAGAATTTGCCGGCCGTCTGGGGTCCCATCATCCATGTGGAACTTCAACAGCTTATCAGCACCCTTGACGTGGTCAGCAGCGGTGATCTTAGCTACCTTTAGGTCCACCTTATCGAAGGCTTCAATCCGAATCAGCTTCTTGCCATCCGTCGCCACTTCTTCCTTCTTCACGGCTTCTTTCTTGGCTTCTTCCATTGCCTTCCGTCCCTTTGTCTTTTGGTTAGCGCTCATCTTGCTCTTGATGAACTCAACTTCCTTCTTAACGTCCAGACGAGGGAAGATTGGCGTTCCCTTGGCAACCACTTGGGCAGCTGCTGGGAAGTCGTTGAATTCCAGGTTCTCTAAGGAAACGGCTTCTTCTGGCAGGCCCAGTTGCCGGGCAATTTCCTTTGGTGCGTCCGGCATGACTGGTTGCAGCAGGGCTGCAATTACCCGGAGGCTCTTTGCCAGGTGGGTCATTACATCAGACAGGACATCCTTCTTGCTGTCGTCCTTTGCCAAGACCCATGGTTCGGTCTCGTCAATGTACTTGTTGGCCCGGGAAACGAGCTTCCAGACCGCAGCCAGAGCGTCCGCAAAGTGGGTCTTGTCCATCATTTCCTTGTATTCTGCAATGGCGTCCTGGGCCGTCTTTTCCAGGTCGGCGTCAAAGGCCGTCTCAGTAGTGTTTTGACCATCGATCTTGCCACCTTGGTACTTGTTGATCATGGCAACAGTCCGGTTCAGAAGGTTCCCCAGATCGTTAGCGAGGTCAAAGTTGACCTTGTCGACAAAGTCTTCTGGACTGAAGACCCCGTCGTTGCCGAATGGCATTGCCCGCAGTAGGTAGTAACGGGTAGCGTCGAGGCCGTAGCGGTCAACTAAGGTTTCAGGATAAACCACGTTCCCCTTGGACTTGGACATCTTGCCGTCCTTCATTGTCAGCCAGCCGTGGCCAATGACGTGCTTCGGCAGTGGCAGTCCCAACGCGTGCAGCATGATTGGCCAGTAAATGGTGTGGAAACGGACAATTTCCTTACCAACCATGTGGACATCTGCTGGCCAGTACTTCTTGAAGAGTTCGTCGTTGTCAGAACCGTAGCCCAAAGCAGTGATATAGTTGGACAAGGCATCAATCCAGACGTAGACAACGTGCTTCGGGTCGTTTGGAACCTTAACCCCCCAGTTGAAGGAGGTCCGGGTGACGGCCAGGTCCTCTAGGCCCGGCTTCAGGAAGTTATTGACCATTTCGTTCATCCGACTGTGGGGTTCGATGAAGTCCGGGTGCTCCTTGTAGTAGTTCATTAGCCAGTCGGCGTACTTACTCATCTTGAAGAAGTATGACTCTTCCTTAACCAGCTGGACTTCGTGACCGGACGGCGCCTTCCCCCCAATCACCTTGCCGTTGTCGTCGCGGTAGACTTCGGCCAGTTGACTTTCCGTGAAGTATTCTTCATCATCAACCGAATACCAACCCACGTATTCGCCCTTGTAAATGTCGCCCTGGTCAACAAACTTTTGGAAGATCTTCTGGACCGCCTTTTCGTGGTAGTCATCCGTCGTCCGGATAAACTTATCGTTGGTGATCTTCAGCGTCTTCCACAGCTTCTTGATTCCGGCAGCCATTTGATCGACGTATTCTTGGGGCTGCATCCCAAGCTTATCGGCCTTCTGTTCAATCTTCAGGCCGTGTTCATCAGTCCCCGTTAAGAAGAAGACATCGTAACCGTTTAGCCGTTTGAAACGGGCTTCCGCATCACAGGCAACCGTGGTGTAGGAGTTACCAATATGCAGCTTACCAGATGGATAGTAAATTGGTGTTGTAATGTAATAGGTTGGTTTTTGTGTAGCCATATGAGGCCCCTCTTTCTAGTATGATTTTAGAATTGCATTGACGTTAAGTATAGCATAATTAGTGGCGCAATGAGCAGCTTGCCGCCGCTAAAACAGGTCGAGCTGCTCCGGTGACCGGGGCGCCAATCCCGAAAAGTGGACTCCCATCATTTTCTGCAGTTGCAGGGCATTCGGAGCAGCATCCTTTGCGGAGTTGTTGTTAAAAATAACGCAGGTTTCTTTAGGCGCTGGGTTCAGGGCCCGGATTGCCTGGGCAAAAGCGGCTAACTCTTTTTCACTGTAACGGTAGAGGGTCCGCGTCTTGCGCCAGCTTTTATCCTGGTTTGCCCACCCTTCTTTATTCCTCCCGTGCAGACGCAGGAGGGCCAGGTCCGGATTAGTGGTGACCAGCTTGAAGGGAACGGAGGTCACGGTATCGTGAGGTTCATCCGCGGCCACCAGGGTGAATTTGAGGTCACGACAGTAGCTGATTAGTGAGTCCACGACCCCTGGCTGGTACCAGCTGCTGTTGCGGAGTTCCACCGCTACCGGTAGTTGTCCCATCCATGTGCGGACAAGTTTTAGGTACTCGATGTCCGCAACGCTGGCGTCAAAGTACGGCGGAAACTGGAACAGGACCGTCTTCAACTGACCAGCCGCCACCAAAGGGGCAATTGTTCGCCGGTACTGCTCAAAGAGGGTTGCCAGCTCCCCCTTATCCTGGTGGCGCCGGTGGAGGGTCATCCCCTGGTGGGCCTTAATAATAAAGGTAAAGTCTTCCGGAACCGCCGCCAGCCAGTTCTGAATGGTGCTCATCTGGGGCAAAGCGTAGAAAAAGGTATCGACTTCCACCGTTGGAAAATGCTGGGCGTATTCATTGAGGGTCACTGGTCGTTGCTCATTGTGAATCAGGACGGGGTGTTCCGTCCACGTCGTCATTCCCATCGTAATTTTTGCCATGATCTCCCTCCTTATCACAAAGCTATCCTATCGGTCCGGGCCGATAAATGCAACCAAATTGGTGGGGCCTTACTCATAAATTGCTTAGCAAATTCTTAATTTTTTGAAAAAATATATATTCATTATTCACGTGCTCATCGACTGATTTAACAGTGATTATACATAGTTGAACTTTAATATGCATTTGGCCCCAGGGCCGCCGAAAATTTATGCAATTTACAAAATAAGAGGCGGTGGGCAAAATCGTTCAAAAGACTAGCCAGACGACATTTAAGATGATATGTTGGATATGGAAAATATGAAAGGAGCGATCACAATGCTACTAACTAAGAAGCTTTTTCACAACACTAAGAAGTCGACTGAGAACCGGAAGGGTTCAGCAGTATTACCCATCAAGGTGGATGGGAAGGTCGTCTTCTTTGCTTAGTTCACGTAATAATATATAAAAAAGAGTGGCTGGTAAGAAAACATGGTTTTCTTCCAGCCACTCTTTTTCTATATCGAATATTACAGTAATCGCAGAAAGCCATAAGCTAGCGCTGCAGAGCAAGTCCATTAATACGGAACCGCCCCGGTACTTTTCCCTAGCTTTTTTAGGCAAAGTGCTTCTTCAGTGCCGCAGCCTGCAATTCAACAACGTTATTATGGTTGAAACGGGCAAACACTAGCGCATCGTTTAGCAGGTCGGCAATGTGATCCGGGTCCCCACCACCACGAATTGCGTTGTTGGCTTGCAACAGCCGGGTCCGCGGCATGAAGAAGGTTACGTGGCGCCGGGCGCAGAAGTCCGTCACTATCTGCAGACAGTGGTTGCTTCGCGGGTAACGCTCCCGTAACGCCTCGTACTCCGCAACGTAGTACAACATCATTATCAACCGTAAGTAGGTCGTCGTCGATTCCTTAGCTAACTTAACAGAATCGTTTTGTGCTCGCAGGTAGTTGATTACCTTCGTGAAAAAGAACTCCGCGTTGCCAAGCTCGTTTTTACGGGCGTAAAGGATCCCTGACCCGAGGTAGGCCAACTGAGAATACACCGTTTCGTGTTGTTCGTCGAGCTTATCCAGGATCTGTGTGAAGTTGAACATCGTCGTGGCCGTCTGGTTGTTAGTCAGGGTGTCGAGCATTCCCCGCAGGTAATAGTACTGCATCCGCTGCTGGCGGTTCGGCAATTCCTGTTCCCTGACGCTTCGCAACTGGCTGATTACCAGGGGGAATTTTTCCGCCATCAGGTTGAGTTCTGCCTCGTCCAAGACTGTTTTGCGGACGGGCTCTGGCGTACTTCTCCCATTTTCAGCAAGGTCATCAATGCTCAAGTCCAATCGTTGGCATAATTTCCCCAAAATCAGCACTGAGGGGATCTGACCGTTGCTTTCAAACTTACTGAGCGTGGATTGCGTACAGATACCGTCACACAGTGCGACCTGGGAAATGCCCCGTTTCTTTCGTCGTTGGACAAATTTTTGAATATCCATTCGCGCTCCCACCTTTTCGATTAGCCATGCAAACCGAGGGCAATCTTAGCAAAACGACTCATCTTGTCGATGCCCCAAACGGGTTCCCAGACTAAGTTAATCTTACATTTGTATACTCCATCAACGGAGGTGGCCGCTTCGGTGATGGCATCGTTCAAGAAGTCACCAAGTGGGCAGCCCATCGTTGTCAAAGTCATCGTTACGATGCATAGGCCGTCGTCATCAACCGACACATCATAAATTAAACCGAGGTTTACCAGGTCAATCCCCAATTCTGGGTCGATAACCTTTTCCAAAGCCCCCATTACCGCATCTTCGGTCGGCGAGTATTCCTTACTTTCTTTTTCTTCATCACTATCTTTGGCCATCTTAATACCTCCGTTTATTAGCCGATTGAGCCTTCCATTTCGAAGCTAATCAGCCGGTTTAATTCAACCGCGTATTCCATCGGTAACTGCTTGGTAAATGGTTCAACGAAACCCATGATAATCATTTCCGTTGCCTTTGCTTCAGAAATTCCCCGACTCATCAGGTAGTATAGCTGCTCTTCTGAAATCTTAGAAACCTTGGCTTCGTGTTCCATTGCCACGTGGGCGTTATCAATTTCATTGTACGGAATCGTGTCTGACGATGATTGGTCATCCATGATAATGGTATCACACTCAACGTGGGCCTTAGACCCGTCCGAGTGCTTACCGAAACGTACCGTCCCCCGGTAGTCCGTGGAGCCACCGGTCTTGGCAATCGACTTGGAAACGATTGAGCTCGAGGTGTTCTTAGCATTGTGAATCATCCGGGCACCGGAGTCCTGGTGGATCCCGTTGCTGGCAACCGCAATGGACAGCATTGTCCCCCGGGCACCTTCACCATTCAGGTATACGCTTGGGTACTTCATCGTTACCTTGGAACCCAGGTTACCATCAACCCATTCCATCGTGGCGTTTTCAGCTGCGGCCGCCCGCTTGGTTTCCAGACTGTAGACGTTGTCGGACCAGTTCTGAATGGTCGTGTACCGGCAGTAGGCATCCTTGCAGACGTTTACCTCAACTACGGCCGCGTGCAGACTGTCTGAAGAGTAATTCGGGGCCGTGCACCCTTCAACGTAGTCCACGCTGGCACCCTCGTCAACAATGATCAGGGTCCGTTCAAACTGTCCGGTATTTTCAGCGTTCAACCGGAAGTAAGACTGGATTGGGGTCTTCGTCTTAACACCCTTAGGAACGTAGATGAAGGAACCACCAGACCAAACCGCAGCATTTAGGGCCGCAAATTTGTTATCAGTTGGTTGAACCAGCTTACCAAACCACTTCTTGAAGAGGTCTGGGTACTCACGCAGGGCGGTATCCGTATCCGTGAAGATAATCCCCAGCTTGGAGAACTCGTTCTTCATGTTGTGGTAAACCACTTCTGATTCGTACTGGGCGGATGACCCGGCTAAGTACTTCCGTTCCGCTTCCGGAACCCCCAGGCGGTCAAAGGTCTTCTTCAAGTCTTCTGGAACATCTTTCCAGTCCCGGAACTTCTTGTCCGTCATCTTTTGGTAGTAGAGCATGTTCTTCAGGTCTAGTTCGGACAAGTCTGGGCCAAACTTGGGCATAGGAAGCTTCTTGTAAATCTTGTAGGCCTTTAGGCGGTAATCAAGCATCCACTTTGGCTCGTGCTTCTCCGCAGAAATCTTACGAACAACGTCTTCCGTAAGTCCCCGTCCCGTTGAATATACCGGCTTGACGTCATCGTGGAAGCCGTATTCATAATTTTCGTCGTTATTTACAATGCTGGCTGCATCATCACTCATTACTCTTCCTCCTCGTCATCTTTCTTTAGCAGGGCCCGCTGCAGTGCCCACCATGAAATCGTGGCGCACTTAATCCGGGCTGGGAATTCCATAATACTGGTCAAAATTTGGGCATCGCCAAGTTTTTCCAGGTCATCTTCAGAGTGTTTCTTACCAATGGCCATGTCGGAAAATGTCTTCGCCATGTCGAGGGCCTCTTCAGTGGTCTTTCCCTTAACTGCTTCAGTCATCATACTGGCAGAGGCTTGACTAATCGTGCATCCAGAACCGGTATAACCGATATTTTTAATCCGGTCACCCTCAACCTCAACGGCCACGTTAATCGTGTCGCCGCAGGTTGGGTTATGAATTGTCATCTTACTCGTTGCATTGGGGATATCATGCTTATTCCGCGGGTTATTGGCGTGGTCTAAAATGACGTCCCGATACAAGCCATTTAACTTAGATAGTCCCACCGTTAAAGAACTCCTTTGTTGCTTTGATTGCGTTAATTAATTGATTAGCATCCTTCTTCGAATTGTAGAAGTAGAAGCTTGCCCGGGTGGTGGCACTTACGCCCAGCGCTTCCATCAGTGGCTGTGCGCAGTGGTGACCAGCACGAACGGCCACTCCTTCAGCATCGAGGGCCGTTGCTACGTCATGCGGGTGCAGGTTGTCCATGTTAAAGGCAATTACCCCCGTATGCTGGGCCGGATCTTGGGGCCCATAAACCGTAATGTAAGGTAGTGCTTCTAGCTTAGGAAGAACGTAGTCAACAATTTCTTGTTCCTTCTTCTCCACGTTTTTCATGCCTATTTCTTCCAGGTAGTCAACTGCGGTCCCCAGGGCAATTGCTCCGGCAATGTTTTGGGTCCCAGCCTCAAACTTAAACGGGATGTCCGCAAAGGTGGTCTCGTCCCGGTGAACGGCATTAATCATTTCGCCACCGTACTGGTATGGCGGCATCGCCCGTAACAAGTCCGCCTTGCCATAGAGGACCCCAATACCCGTTGGACTCATCATCTTGTGGCCGGAGAAGGCGTAGAAGTCAACGTCTAAGTCCTGAACATCCACGGGCATGTGGGGAACGGATTGGGCACCGTCACCAACAATCACAGCCCCGTGCTCATGGGCAATCTTGGCTAATTCCTTCAGTGGGTTAACAGTCCCGAGGACGTTGCTGGCGTGAGCGATTGAAACGATCTTGGTCTTATCGGTAATCTTACGCTTAGCGTCCTCCATGTCTAGGGTGCCATCCGGTGTTAATTCAATGTACTTCAGCGTGGCGTGCTTCTTGATTGCCAGTTGCTGCCACGGAATCAGGTTACTGTGGTGTTCCATGATAGTGATGACAATTTCGTCACCTTCGTGGATGTTTTGTTCACCATAGGTTGAGGCAACAAGGTTGAGTCCGTCGGTGCAACCCTTAGTGAAGATAATCTCGTTGTGGTCCTTGGCGTTGATGAAGTGCTGGACCTTCGTCCGGGCCGCTTCATACTGCTCGGTTGCTCGTTCCGCCAGGGTATGGACCCCCCGGTGAACATTAGCGTTATCGTGCTCGTAGAAGTGGACCAAGGAATCAATCACTTGCTGTGGCTTTTGGGCGGTCGCGGCATTGTCGAGGTAAGCAAGCCGCTCACCGTTTACCTTTTGGTCCAGAATAGGAAAGTCTTGGTATGAATCATTGATATTGTTGGCCATCAGTAAGCTTCCTTTCTAGAATATCAACCAACTTCTTACGGACATCGGCGGCTGGGATGGCACTCAAAACGGCACCAAGGAAGCCCCGGATAACCATCCGTTCCGCTTGCTTACGTGGAATCCCCCGACTCATCAGGTAGTACATCTGGTGGGGGTCAACCGGGCCAACACTGGCGGCGTGCCCAGCTTCAACATCATTTTCATCAATTAAGAGGATTGGGTTGGCGTCTCCCCGGGCCTTATCTGACATAATCAAAACCCGGTTTTGCTGGTCAGCCTTGGAACCGTGGGCCCCGTGGATAATTTGACCGATCCCATTAAAGATCAGTTCAGAGTTTTCGAGGATAACCCCCCGTTGGTTAATCAGACCAGTCGTGTGCTTCCCATGGTTAGTAACCCGGTTGTTAACCCCAACTTCTTGGTTACGGGTCGTCACGGCAATCATCTTGGAGTTGGCATAGCCCCCTTCGCCTAGCAGCTCGGAGTCCATGTCACCAACCGTGTCTCCGTCATTCATCAGACCAACGGCCCATTCAACGTGGGCGTCACGGCCAATGTCGGCCCGGCGCTTGAAGTAGGTATGGGTGCTGGCCCCTAATTCATCAAGAGAAGAGAAGTCGATCTCGCTGTTGTCCTTGGCAATCAGCTCGATCATCATGTTGGCTGGGTTCTCGTTCTTACCAACAGTCGTCAGGTGTTGGATAAACTTGACCTTGCTTCCCTGGTCAGCAACCACCAAGATGTGGGAAATCAGTGGCTGGTCCTGGGTGTTGTCCTGAACGATTTCTGCTTCAATCGGCTTCTCGATTTCGACGTTCTTTGGTACGTACAGGAAGAGGCCAGCATTCAGGTATGCCATGTGGTAGGCAGTCAACAGGTTTTCGTCTGCCTTGATGGCCGTCATGAAGTTCTGTTTAAAGATTTCTGGATAGTCCTTTGCCGCCGTGAAGATGTTGGTCAATACGACCCCTTCATCCTGGAGCTTTTCCGGAACATGAATTTTAACCGTCGTTTGGCCAACCTGGGTAACCCGGATGACTTCATCGTCCGGGGCGAGTTCTTCCAGGTTAGTATCGGAGTTAACCCAGGTCAAAGGCTGGTCGGTAATTAACGGCCAGTCGTGGAACTTAAACCGTTGCATCCGTGGCAACCGTAGCTTTGCCATCAGGTCCCGTGCGGCAAGCCGCTGGTCCAGCAAGAACTGGGGCTCGTCATGCTGCTGGCTGGCGCTGGTCAGCTGTTCCTTTGCTTCTGCTAGTTCAGTCATAGTGCACCTCCTAGTCCTCATCGTCGACTAGTTTGATGTCGAGGCCTAATTCATCCCGCAGGCCAGCATAACCTTCGTCTTCCAGTTTCTTAGCCAGTTCTGGGCCCCCGGTCTTAACAATTTGTCCGTCCATCATAACGTGGACCGTGTCCGGAACGATGTAGTTCAGCAACCGTTGGTAGTGGGTAATGATCAGTGAACCAAAATTGTCGCCCCGCATGGAGTTAACACCCTTGGAGACAACCTTTAAGGCATCGATATCCAAACCAGAGTCAATTTCATCAAGGATGGCAAAGGTTGGTTCAATCATCAGGAGTTGCAGAATTTCATTCCGCTTCTTTTCACCACCGGAGAAGCCTTCGTTCAGGTACCGCTCCGTCATCTTTTGACTCATGTCCAGCAGTTCCAGATTCTTGTCCAGCTTCTTGATGAAGTCCATTACGGAAATTTGGTCGTCTTCTGGACGACGGGCATTAATTGCGGCCCGGAGGAATTCAGCATTCGTTACCCCTTGAATTTCTGCTGGGTACTGCATTGCCAAGAACAAGCCCTTCCGCGCCCGCTCATCAACTGGCATGTCAACGATGCTTTCGCCGTTTAAGAGGATGTCACCTTGCGTTACCTTGTAACCTGGTTGTCCCATGATTGTTTGTGAAAGAGTGGACTTCCCGGTCCCGTTTGGTCCCATGATGGCGTGGATTTCACCCGTCTTCATCTTCAGGTTAACCCCTTTGAGGATTTCCTTTTCCTTCTTACTTTCTTCATCCTTAACAGAAACATGTAAATCGCGCACTTCAAGTGTGGCCATTTCAAAGCATCCCCTTAAACTAAATATTCCAAATTATTCCGTTAGAAATAATGGTTAAAAAATATACACATTTATTATAACCGAATAGTATCAAGATTGAAACTTTACAAGCAAATATTTTTTAAGCGGTTTCAACGCGGTATAATATAACTATAAAATGTAGCTTTTTATATACTTTTAGAATATTTTATTTGGGTGATAATTATGAATGGTCATAAATACATACTTCATTCTTTTAGCTGTCTAAACCAACCAACTGCTAACCGGCTCCATAATATGGGCCTTTGTGAAGGGTGCCCCATTAAGGTAATCCAGCGTTACCCATTTCATGGTCCCGTAATTATTGAAAATAATAACCAGCGGATTGGAATTCGTTACCACGACTTTTACGCTTTAACGGAGGCTGAAGCATAATGCCAAGTGTCGCCTTAATAGGTAACCCTAATACAGGTAAAACAACTCTTTTTAATTCACTCACCAATAAGTACGCCTACGTTGGTAACTGGACGGGGGTCACGGTTGAAAAGAAGGTCGGGACCCTCAAGGATTCGGCCGTTCAAATCGTCGACCTACCGGGAGCGTATTCGCTGAACCCCTTGACTAAGGATGAGGCCGTTGTAACGACCTACCTCCTCCACAACCGACCGGACCTTATATTGAACATCACCAATGCTAGTCAGTTGAAGCGTAATCTCCTGTTGACAATCCAGGTCCTTGAACGGGGAATCCCCGCTATTTTAATTTTAAATATGATTGATGACCTCCGCAGGAGCGGTCAGAGCTACAATCTGGACCTTCTCAGCGAACGACTGGGATGTAAGGTCATGGTCACCAATGCCCGGGGGCACCGGGGAATCAAGGAGCTGCACGAGCAGATTGCCAACTACCAAAAGGTAACGGCGCACCCCTTGCAGCTGTCCTACCCGCCAATGCTCCAGCAGGCCATTCGCCAGGCTAGTGAGGCTCTTACCGCAGACTTCGAATTTGAGCCCACCCTCGCCCGCTGGTTAGCAATCCAGTTCATTGACCAAAATAAGGCCATCCGTAAAATTGCTAAGCAGCGTAAACTAACCCCGCTTTTGAGTCAGGAGAAATATTACGATGCCCAGCACTTTGCGGATAAAATCTACGATACCCGGCTGGCATTTATCGAAAAACTGCTGAAGGACGCGACCGAAACGGGGCAAAGCCAACAGCCCCAGCTGACAAGCAAGATTGATAAGGTGGTCACCAACCCTATCTTGGGGCTCCCCATCTTTGCGGGAATCTTCTTCCTAATGTTCAAACTTTCCTTCGACTGGGTAGGAACCCCACTATCGGATTTGCTTGACTGGTTCCTGTCCGTTCCCGTCTCAAATACCGTTAACCACCTGCTGGTTCAAGCAGGTGCCATCCCCGCCCTCCGTTCACTGATTGTCAACGGAATTATCGCGGGGGTCGGTGGGGTGTTAGCATTTATCCCCCAGATTTTCACCCTCTTTGCCTGTATCTCCCTGCTTGAGGATTCAGGCTACATGGCGCGGGCGGCCCTGGTAACGGACCGGCTGATGCAGATGATTGGCCTCAATGGTAAGTCATTCATCCCGTTGATTATCGGTTTTGGCTGTAACGTCACGGGGATCATGGCCGCTCGGACGATTGAACAACCTAAGGAACGGCTCGTCACGACCCTAATCATGCCCTTCATGAGTTGTTCGGCCCGCCTACCGATCTACAGCCTCGTGGTGGCCGCTTTCTTCCCACGCCACCAGGCATTGATTGTCCTCTCAATCTACTTCCTTGGTGTGGTCGTCGCCCTCCTCGTGGCCAAGCTCTACCAGGTGCTTTTCCACGTCAAAGACCGGTCCGTCTTTATTGTGGAGCTCCCCGAATACCACTTACCCCGCTTAGATGTTATCTGGCACGGGACCTGGGATAAGGGGAAGGGCTTCATCAAGAAGGCTGGGACCATTATCTTTGCTGGGACCGTCCTGATTTGGCTAATGTCTAGTTTTGGCCCCCACGGTTTCGTTACCGATTCGACAGCCAGTTATGCCGCCGGTCTGGGTCACGCCCTTGTGCCGATGTTTAAGCCGATTGGGATTGCCCAGTGGCAAGCTATCAGTGCCCTCTTCACGGGGGTCTTGGCAAAGGAAGTCATTACTTCCAGTATGATGGTCATGTTCCACACCAGTAGCAAGGCCGTTTTGATCACCGCCCTCGGCCAGTTCATGAGTCCGGTCGCGGCATACGCAATGTTGGCCTTTGTCCTGCTCTATATTCCATGCTTTGCCACCCTGGCCACGATCAAGGAGGAAACCGGATCTTATAAGTGGGTCTTCTTCTCGGTTGTTTCCAGTTTTATCATCGCCTACATCACGTCTTTTATTCTTTTCCAAGTTGGTTCGCTAATCTTTTAGGAGGACAATTATGAAACTACTAGTTAACCTGTTAATCATTGCCGCAATCATCGCCCTGGCCGTCTGGGTTATCATCCGCACCTTCAAAAAGGTCAAGACGGGTGGCAAGTGCGCCGCCTGCGATTATGATTGTGAGCTCAAGCAGCTGAAGAACCGCCAAACACGGCAGCATCTAACCCTCTAAAAATAAAAGTGACCAACGAGAAATTCGTTAGTCGCTTTTATTTTTAGTCCGGATCCTTTAGTGACTTACCGCTCTTGACCTTCGCAAACTCCTTAAAGGCCTCTTCAATTTGTCCATACTCTTCAGAAGTCAGGGCCACATCCATTGCCTTAGCATTGCTAATTACCTGGTCAGCTCGCTTGGCTCCTGGAATCACGGCCGTAATCAGCGGATTTTGTAGGTACCACGCCAGGATTGTTTGGGCCACCGTTGCCTGGTGGTTAGCAGCAATCGGCCGCACCTTATCAACCGCTGCCAGGATGGCACTGTAGCGTGGTTCCTTAAAGTCCGCAATCTGGCTGCGGATGTCATCCTTCGGGAACGTCACGTCCTGGTCATACTTACCAGTTAGCAGGCCGGAAGCCAGGGGGAAGTATGGCACAAAGCTAATCTGGTTGTCATGCAGGTAATCCAGCATTCCGTCCGTCAGGTGGTCCTGGTGAAGGAGGCTAAATTCATCTTCAACAACGTCAACGTAGCCGTCCGCGTTAGCTTCTTTGATCTGGTCGAGACTAAAGTTAGATAAGCCAATCGCGCGAATCTTGCCCGCTTCGCGCAGGCGCTGGAGGGCCCCCACTGCCTCAGCCTTTGGCGTATCGTGATCCGGGAAGTGGATGTAGTAAATGTCGATGTAGTCCGTTCCCAACCGTTCTAGGCTCTTGTTAACCTGGTCCGTCAGAAATTTAGGATCGTTGTTGATGACTTCTTCACCGGTGGAGAAGTCGTGAGCTCCCTTCGTGGCGACCACAATCTGGTCGCGGGAATGCTCCTTAACAACTTCGCCGACCAGTTCTTCAGAATGGCCTAGCCCGTATACGTAGGCAGTGTCGAGAAGGTTAATCCCATTTGCCAGTGCCGCCTCAACTAACTTGCGGCCGTCATCATCACTAAGATCTGGGAAGAGGTTGTAACCCCCAACAGCGTTTGTCCCTAATCCCAGTGGGTTTGCTTCAACTGTTGAATGACCAAATTTAACCATCGTCATGCTCCTTTCGTTGTCAGCGCTTCCGTTTTTATCATTATATCTAATTTTATCCCTGATTGGCGATAAGTAAGTGTGGTTTTTAAAAAATAAGAGGCTGGGAAAAAACTCTCAGTCCAAAATGAAAGCCGGACGATGAATCAAATCTTGGTTCATCGTCCGGCTTCT
>NZ_CANCWN010000021.1:0-38067 GCF_947381485.1 Limosilactobacillus avium
CATCGCCAACATTTGGTTCCAAACGAAGCGATCATTACCAAACATCTGCCACAATTGTTCCCTTTGCTGGGCATTGGGATATAGACGAAGTTTAATCCCCTTTATAACTTGCGCCATTTTCACCACAATCTTTCATCATCGGCCAGTCAACAAAGCTAATTAATACCTGAACACCACTCTCTGTTAAGAATATTATATCATATCCCGAAACGTGCGTTCGATTAAAAGATTAAAAAATAGGCAATTCATCACGTCCTTAAAAGAACGTGTTTCCTTGCCCGTTTTCAAAAACTTATTGAAGAGTAGCGATGGTATCAGCGTCAGTGCAGCGGGGGTCCTTAAAATCGCCTACCAACGGAACCAAGCTAGTGTGACTAACTCGCCGCACCAGCCCCTGTTAGAATCATTAGCCGAAACGTTGCAGCAGCGAAAGCTAAAACTCCTAATTACTATCGATGAAATTAGCTCAACACCAGCGTTACGCGAATTCGCAGCCATTTACCAGATTCTTTTACGGAATGAGTACCACATTGCCCTACTAATGGCAGGACTGCCAAGTAAGGTATCGGAGCTGTAAAACGATGATGTCTTGACCTTCTTGTTGCGGAGTCAGCGAATATATCTGGAGCCACTGAGCCTTTTGACAATTAAGAACAGCTACCGGCAAGCCTTTAGTCGCGGTAAGCGAGAAATTGATGAGCATACATTAAATTTCATTACCAAGATTACCAACGGCTATGCCTACGCCTTCCAGTTACTCGGTTTTCTCCTGTGGCGGACGGGAAAATCACTGATCGACCAGGCAACGGTTGACCAGGTGCTAGCTGATTATAAAGCTGAGTTGTTTAGAAATGTTTATCTGAAAATGTACCAGGAGCTCTCCCCCGTTGACCGTAAGTTTGTCCTCACGATGGCCGAACTTGGCGGGAACACTGTGAAGACATCCGCAATCGGCACGCGGATGAACAAGTCTAAGAACTATATTTCAGCCTACCGACGGCGGCTCCTCGATGACCAGCTAATTACGGCACCGTCCTGGGGCGAGCTGTCCTTCACCCTTCCCTTCTTCGCTGAATTTGTCATCGAATACCATGATCTTTACTAAAGAATTGGGAGATAGAAGCTGGGAAAAAAGCTTCAGAGTGCTCCATATGGCTAGTATAGGACGATTGTTGGCACGGTACGGGCCAATGATTGTCCGTAACTAGACACTAGGAGCACGCTTTTTTTCCGCGATTACTGTGTAATATTCGGAAAACTAAAAGAGGCTGGTGAGAAAACAAAGCTTTCTCCCAACCTCGTCTTTCGAAGCGAAGCTAGCCTGTGGAAGCACAAAGAGGGCTCTAGGGTTCGGATTTCCCGAACGCTAGAGCCCCTTTGTGTACTGCGCCATAGCATTTTTAACTATATGGGGGACTTAGTCACAGCCCCATTTATATTAATCGATTCTAAAGACTGGCGTACACGGGTCCGCCATTAGTTCCCGGATGGTGCAAAGGTACTGTTGACCCGGTCATTATTTTCCGGTGCCGACACCTCGCTGTATGGCTGGGTGGTCCCGTCATCCCAGGTGACTGACCCGTCGTAGTGGACGAACGCCTTCTGGTCCATGTCAGACCGGGTCACCTCAAAGCCCCCGGATACCGGAACGGCGTGGTAGAGGCTATCATCCGCGGCCATCGCATGGGCAACAAGACTCGCCGCATCGTCCGCGGTATTGATTACGTGCTGCTCACTGGACGCACTGGCAGAGCTACTCTGGCGCTCGCTACTTTGACTGGCGCTACTTGCTGATTGGTCGCTGGCCTGGCGTTGGGCCCGCCGATGGTGGTGACTCACCTGACTTGTCTTTACACTACTCGAGGCGGCCGACTCATCGTGGTGGCTATTACCACAACCAGATAATCCCAATCCTAACACAACCATCGAAAACAAAATAGCTGATTTCTTCATTTGAATCTCCTCTTTGTATATAAAATGCTTTACTATGTGAACTAATATATAGTTATTTATAATATAATAAAATAATTTAACCGTTTTCATCTGTCTGACCAAATCGGTTAAACTAAGGATAACAACTTGAAAGGAGTCTTGTCCATGGCACTCCATGACCAACAAATTTATAATCCAGATGACCCAGAAATTTTAAAAAAGCAAGCGGCGGCCCAGTTGCCAATGTACGAATATAATCGCACCCTGCCTACCGAGGGCGATAAGCGCCAGCGTCTGTTGAAGGAAATGCTCGGTAAAGTGGGTGAAGGCTGCTTCCTTGAGCCACCCTTCCACGCCAACTTTGGCGGCAAACACGTCATGCTTGGTGACCACATCTATGCTAACTTCAACCTGACCGTGGTCGATGACACCTACATCTATATCGGCAGTCACACCATGATCGGCCCTAACGTCACCCTGGCATCCGCTAATCATCCAATTCTGCCGGAATTACGGGAAAAGGGCTACCAATATAACCTGTCGATCCACATTGGTAAAAACTGCTGGCTCGGGGCCGGCGTCATTGTTGTTCCCGGGGTCACAATTGGTAATAATACCGTAGTCGGGGCCGGTGCGGTTGTCACCAAGAACCTGCCTGCTAACGTGGTCGCTGTCGGGGTTCCGGCCAAGGTTGTACGGCCAATTAGTGACCACGACCGCAAGTACTACCATAGCCAGATGAAGATCGATCCCAAGCTTTTGTCATAATAGAAAGGAGGCTCCCCCGACAAGTCCGGGGCCTTGCTCTTCACCTTCCGAACCCATCACACTAACTATTTCGAGATCAACAATACCGAGATGACCGATGACCTATGGCGGCGACGAGCTGATGAACGGCGGTCTGCTGTCCGCCCCGAAGACTCCAAAGCCAAATAAATCAGTGCTTTAAATTAGTTATCGGTGCAAAATCTGCTAATTTTGCACCGATAACTTTTGTTTTTGCACCGATAAGGAGATGATTGCACTGAAAACTTTTAATTACAAAACCTTAAACGACCTACGTCTAACAACCTCGATGGTCGAAAAGCTGAGTCAAATCCATGAATTAAAGGGGAAAACTGCACACATCTCAATAAAATCCAAGGATATTTTGGATAAACTTCTGGCCGTTGCAAAGATTGAAAGTACTGATTCCTCTAATCGTATCGAGGGTATTGCCACAAGTGATGTGCGTCTTAAGCAATTAATGAATCAGAAAACAATGCCAAAAAATCGGAGTGAGGAAGAGATTTATGGATACCGTGATGTCCTTGCCACAATCCACGAAAACTATCAGTACATTAAAATAACGCCCAACAATATTTTGGCTCTGCACAAAGAATTGTTTAACTTTACCGCTAGTACTTGGGGCGGTGAATTCAAGAATATCGATAATGCAATTATCACAACTTTTGCAGACGGGCACCGTGAAACACATTTCACTCCGCCACCGGCATACCTTACGCCAAAATTAATTGAGGAACTTTGCAATGCGTATAAAAATTCGCTCCAGGAAAATTACTTTCCCCCATTAATCATTGCAGCTGCTTTCATGCTTGACTTTGTTTCTATTCACCCATTTAGAGACGGGAATGGTCGCATGTCAAGGCTACTCATGCTCCTTGAACTGCATCAACTAGGTTTTGACGTTGGCAAATATATTAGTTTGGAACGACTGATTGAAAAAACAAAAGCCCAGTACTACAACACATTACTAAAAAGTTCTGGTAAACAATGGTCAGAAAATAAAAACGACTATTCGTACTTTATTGACTACTTTCTCAGTATTGTTCTTCAAGCATATCGTGAATTAGACTCCCGAATCGATTTTACTAATGATACCGATATAAATCCTGAATCATTAATTCTTGCTAAATTATCAAATAGTCTACGGCCCCTCTCAAGACGAGAATTGATGGGACTTATTCCACAATACGGTGAAACCACGATTAAACACGCTTTGGCGACGCTCCGTAAACAACACAAGATCAAGTTAATTGGGCGCGGACGCGCAAGTAAATACAAGACTAATGATTAATACAGTGCTTTAAATCAGTTATCGGTGCAAAAAATGCTAATTTTGCACCGATAACTTTTGTTTTGCACCGAAAAGGAACATCATAATCAGTAAATACTTCATGAAAGGAAGAAATCATCATCCAACAGCACAATACCCCCATGTCAATCCGAATCCTGGCCCACAGTTTCCGGGTTAAAGACACTGGAAACTGGAAAACGGAAAACAACTTTGATTTTTCAGCCCAAGGTAAAAAACCTTAACCACTATTTTTAATTTCGACTAAAAGAATACTAAGCGCAAGTCCAGCATTCTTTTTTCATCTTCTAAAAATTAGGTCCTGTTATAAAGTCCGGTATTTTTCAGATCCTTGGTTAACGATTTACCTGATTAACATCCGTTCCCCACTTTCTTTCAAACAATTGGCAATGCTCCTGTTTTACAACACGCCGGTCTGGCAAATCGTAATTTCTTTGCTCCGGCTCGGTTTCGCCGTATAATTAAACTATCCTAAAAATAAGAAGTGAACTTTTTAATGACAGAAAATAAACGACTCTATGACGTCTTCCAGCCTGACCATTACGATGTCTACCTCGACATTGACCGGGCCAAGAAGACAATTACTGGGACGACCACCATTGATGGGTACGCCAGCCAACCAGTGATCAAGATCAACCAGAAGTTTCTCCACATCGCTAACGTCACCGTAGACCAAAAGCAGGTGCCGTTTACCGTCAAGGACGACGAGGAAGCGGTCGAAATTACCCTGCCTGCCGCCGGCGATGTTAAGCTGAGCATCGACTACACCGCACCACTGACCGACACAATGATGGGGATCTACCCATCCTATTACAAGGTTAACGGCGAACAGAAGCAAATTATCGGGACCCAGTTTGAAACGACCGCGGCCCGGCAAGCCTTCCCGTGTGTCGACGAGCCTGCCGCTAAGGCCACCTTCTCTTTGGCCATCAAGTTTGACGAGCACCCCGGTGAAACGATCATCGCTAATATGCCGGAGAACCATGTTAAGGACGGGGTCCACTACTTTGACCAGACCGTCAAGATGTCAACCTACCTGGTTGCCTTTGCCTTTGGTGAGTTACAAAGCAAACTGACAGAAACGAAGTCCGGCGTTAAGGTCGGGGTCTTCGCTACCAAGGCCCACCAAGCAAAGGAACTCGACTTCGCCCTTGAGATTGCTAAGAAGGCCATCGAATTCTACGAAGACTTCTACCACACTCCGTACCCACTACCGCACTCCTGGCAGTTGGCCCTGCCAGACTTCTCAGCTGGGGCCATGGAAAACTGGGGCTTGGTAACCTACCGTGAAGCCTACCTTCTCTTGGACCCTGACAACACCGCCCTCGACATGAAGCAACTGGTTGCCACCGTTATTACCCACGAGCTGGCCCACCAGTGGTTTGGTGACCTGGTAACGATGAAGTGGTGGGATGACCTGTGGCTCAACGAAAGTTTTGCCAACATGATGGAATACGTCTCCGTTGACGCCATCCACCCCGAATGGAAGATTTGGGAATTGTTCCAAACCTCCGAAGCTCCGATGGCCCTGCAACGGGACGCAACTGATGGGGTCCAGCCCGTCCACGTTGAAGTTAACAATCCGGCCGAAATTGACTCAATCTTCGACCCGGCGATCGTTTACGCCAAGGGCTCCCGGATGCTAGTCATGGTCCGGGCCCTGCTCGGTGACAATGCCCTGCGTGCCGGCTTGAAGAACTACTTTGCCGCCCACAAGTACAACAACGCCGCTGGTAATGACCTCTGGCAGGCCCTCGGTGACGCATCCGGCCTGAACATCGGCGAAATCATGAAGTCCTGGCTGGAACAACCGGGTTACCCCGTGGTTTCTGCCACAGTTAACGACCAGGGACAACTGGTCCTTAGCCAGAAACAGTTCTTCATCGGCGACGGCAAGGATAAGGGCCGGACGTGGCAGATTCCGTTGAACAGTAACTACGACGCTGCTCCACAGATCATGGCAGATAAGGAAGTCGTCCTCGGCGACTACGCAACCCTGCGGAAGCAAGCGGGTCAGCCGTTCCGTCTCAATGTCGGCAACAACTCCCACTTCATCGTTAAGTATGACGACCAGCTGTTGAAGGACATCCTTGACCACGCCACTGACCTGGACAGCATCAGTCAACGGCAGCTCCTTCAAGACTTGCGCCTGCTCGCGGAAGGGCAACAGATTTTCTATGCCAGCCTGATTCCACTGCTGACCCGGTTTGCCGGCAGCCACTCGGTCATCGTGAACGCCGAGCTCTACCACATCGCCAACAGCCTCAAGATGTTTGTTAAACCTGGTTCGGCTGAAGAAGCCCACCTGAAGAAGTTCTTCAACCAATTGAGCAAGGACCAGGTTGCCCGGCTCGGTTGGCTACCTAAGGCGGGTGAAAGCAACGACGACCAGCTGGTACGACCATACGTACTCAACGCGGCCCTCTATGCCCACAACGAAGAAGCAATTAAGGCGGCCCACCAGATTTTCCTTGATAACCAGGATAAACTTGGTGCCCTGTCCGCCGACATCCGGGGACTGGTCCTGAAGAGTGAGGTTCAAAACTACGGTAGTCGGGACCTCTTCGATAAGCTGCTTGCCGCCTACCAGCAAACTGCGGACCCAAGTTACAAGGCCGACTTGCGGATGGCAATTCCAACCACGACCGACCCTGAACTGATCAAGCTGATCATCGGTCACTACAAGGATGCCCAGGTAATTAAGCCCCAGGACCTTCGTGCATGGTACCGCGGTATTTTAGCCAACGATGCCGGTCAAGAAGCAGCTTGGGATTGGCTGCGTAATGAATGGCAGTGGCTGGATGACACGGTCGGTGGCGACATGGAGTTTGCCTCCTACATCACCGTTTCCGCGGGCATCTTCCACACCCCACAGCGGTTAGCTGAATTCAAGGAATTCTTTGAACCAAAGATCAATACGCCGGGTCTGACCCGAGAGATCACGATGGACATCCGGATCATTGAGAGCAAGGTTGCCCTGGTGGAAAAGGAAGCTGCCGCCGTAAACGCGGCAATTGCGGACTAACATTATAAATAACTGTTAAACGACAAAATCCAGGATGGCGACAATGTCATCCTGGATTTTTATGTTTCATGTGAAACACTGTAAAATTAATCCGCCATCAAATCAGCAATAATTGCCTTAACCGGCCGAATCTCATGAATGCTGGTAATCCCGGTTCCCAGCGAAACGTAACCGTGGTCCCAGTCACCGTCGACCATCCCCAGCTTCAAGCCGTATAAACCGCCCATGACCTTGCCGAGTTCGTCCCGGCTAACCCCCTGGTCACTCAATTCCTGGAGGTGGTCAGCAAACGGCCCCGGCAAGGACCGGTAATAGGCCGGCTTGGTCCGAAACAGCAATAGGTCATCGGCGGTTGAATTGACAATTGCTTGCTTAACCTTAGCCGCCGCCCGGTTTTCCTCACTGGCAATGAAGACACTACCGCAGTACACCCCTTCGGCGCCGAGGGCCAGGGCCGCCTTGACTGCCCGCCGGTCGGTGATTCCACCTGCTGCCAGAACCGGCGTATGGTTAACCGCATCAACGATCATCCGAACAATTGAGAAGGTGCCCACTACCTGCTTGGGGAGGGTGCCCCCTTCGTCAAAGCCGGTTGCGACGATTACGTCAGCGCCGTTTTTCTCGGCCGCCCGGGCATTACTTACCGTTGGGTTCAGGGCCCGGTAAATAATCTTAATATCATGATCTTTCAGCACTTGGAAGATTTCGGGATAAACCTCACTCCCCGTGTAAACAACGGCCGGAACGCCCTCTTCAATCATCATCTTGATCAGGGGCTTGGTGTGGCCATCGTTTCCACCATTGGATGGAATAATGTTGACCGCAAACGTTCCCGTGGTCAGCTTCTTAACCTTCCGCACCTCATTACGCATCCGTTCTACCGTCATGGCATGGCGCTTGGCCGGGTCCGGATCCCTGAACCGTTCGTTTTGCCCCGCTGCTGGTCCCAGCGTGCCGAGGCCCCCTGCATTCGTGACCGCCGCAACAAATTTGGCATCGGTCAGCCAGGCCAGTGGGCCCTGGATAATTGGGTACTTAATACTTAATGCTTTACATACACGATTCATAATTAAACAGCTCCTTCTTGATTAATCGCTAATAAGTCACTTGGTTGAGCTAGCCGAAAATCGGCTGCCGTAATTTTACTAGGGTCACTGGCACCGTACTCCGCCCCGGCAAACCTAATACTAGCCGCATGAGCCGCCGCCAGGTCAGTTGGCATGTCACCAACGTAAACCGCAGTCGTTGGGTCCGCGCCGAGCCGGTCCAGCGCTTTAAGGATTGGCGCCGGCGATGGCTTATGGGCCGTTGTGTCATCTGCCGTGACCACGACCGTAAAATTCTCGGCAAACGGGTACTGGTTTTGGAAATATTGCTGGTACTCCGCCCGCGTTTTGGAGGTAACGATTGCCAATTGAGTGCCCTGCTTGGCTGCCAGTTGGCTGATGGTCGCGGGAATCCCCGGCAGGACCCTTACTTGATCAAAGTGCTGGTAGGACCGGTGAATCCATTCCTCGTTGATTGAATCAATTTCTCCTGCCGGGACACCAAGTTTCTTTAGGGCGTCCACAGCTGCGATTCCGTACAGTCCCCTTTCTACTTTCAGCGGATCAGGGAAGTGGTAGCCATGTGCTTTTAGCGTTTCTATCAAAGCTGGCATATACATTGCAAAAGTATCAATCAACGTTCCATCAATGTCGAAAATATAGTTGTTAACCGTCATTTTGCTTTCCCCCTATGCAAATGAAGTGGCAACACTTCCGGCAACGATTAGCAAGATACCGAGGATGGTGTATTTCAGTTCCCGCTTACTCTTGTGCTCGTGCAGGATAATAATTCCCCCAAAAGTGGCAATGACCACGTTCAATTGGGTCCAAATGAAGGCCGACGTGTTCCCGTTAGCCTGGGCGGAGAAAATGTAGGCAAAGCCGGCAATCCCCCAGGCCAGACCACCGAGGATATTCATGTACTGGGCCCGTTGGGTAAATGCCTTTCGGTCGGTAAAGAAGCCGTAAATCAGGGCGCCAAGCAGAATCCCCAGCATCTCCGGGAGGAAAATCCCGGTCCCACTCTGTTCCTTAATGATTGCAATGTTGGGAAAGGACGAGTATACCCAAAAGCCAATCGTTGTGCACAGCAGGAAGATAACGTCACGGGCGGTAATACTCTGCCCCTTTTGGTCACTCACCGAGGTAAACAGGGCCCCAATCACGACGACAATCAGGGCCGCTATTCCGATAACCTTTGACCGGGCCCCCGCCCAGTCACCAAACATCGTCATCCCAATGATTGAGTTACCAATTAGTTGGAAGACCGTTGACAAGGGAACCGTGTTGGCTACCCCGATTCGCTTGAACGAAATAAACTGACCAATCTGGCCAATCGTCCACAGGGCCCCACATAAAATTGCCAAAGCAAAGGCAGTTAAACTAACAGTGGGCCGGGTAAAAATGAAAGCCAGCAGGCGGTCGATCTGGTTTTGGACCAGGCAGCTGACCCGCAGAAGGTCATTAAATTTAACTTTATTGACCGAATTTAAAAAAGGGCTTGCTAGGAAACCGATTTCCGCGAGTATAACTTAAATCGTAAGGTTAAGCGCTTACAATTCATGCTATATTTGGAGGTCGACATTATGATTAAAGAATTTGCTTCCCCATCCTCATACGTTCAAGGCAAAGGTGTTTTGCTCAACAGTGACCCATATCTGAAGAACTTTGGTAAGAAACCCCTCCTGGTAACTGATGATGATGTTTACAAGATTGTTGGTAAAAAGTTAGAAGACTACCTGACCGCAAATGGTTACCAGGTCGACCTGGTTAAGTTTAACGGTGAGTCCTCAACCAACGAAATTGACCGGATCTCGGCGATTGGTAAGCAGGACAACGTTAGCGTTGTTTACGGTCTTGGTGGCGGGAAAACCAGTGATTCTGCTAAGGCGGTTGCCGACAATTTGGGTCTCCCCGTTGTTATCATGCCAACTCTGGCTTCAACTGACGCTCCATGTTCCCGGCTTTCCGTTATATACAAGGATGACGGTAGCTTTGACCACTACCGCTTTTACTCCCACAACCCCGACCTGGTCTTGGTGGACAGCCAGGTAATCGCCGGGGCTCCTGCTAAGCTGCTTATTTCCGGGATTGCTGACGCCTTGGCTACCAACGTTGAAGCCCAAGCCGTTGCCCAGGCTGGTGCTGACACGATGCTAAACGAAGGTCAGACGTTGGTCGGTAACGCCATTGCCCAAAAGTGTGAGGATACCCTCTTCAAGTACGCCCACATTGCCGTCGCCGATGTTAAGCACCACGTCGTCACGAGCGCCTTGGAAAAGGTTATCGAAGCTAATACGCTGATGAGTGGCCTCGGCTTCGAAAGTGGTGGCCTTTCTGGTGCCCACGCGATTCACGACGGTTTGACGGCCCTGGAAGAAACGCATGCGTTGTCACACGGTCAAAAGGTGGCATACGGTACGCTAACCCAACTGATGCTGGAAGGTACCAACCAAAAGCGTTACAACAAGTACTTTGAATTGATCCTTTCGCTTGGCTTACCAACCACCCTTGCTGACTTAGGCCTCGCTGATGCTGGTGATGACAAGCTCCTGGTTGCCGCTAAGGCCGCCTGCTCAGAAAATGACACCATCAGCCGGCTGCCATTCAAGGTCACTTCTGATGACGTTGCCCAAGCCTTCCGGGCGGTTGATGCCTACACCACGGACTACCTGGCAAGCCACAAATAAGTAGTAATAAGTGCCAATAATACCTTCTAAAAAAACGCATAACAAAAGGCGGTACGCATCCAAATTGGAATGGCGTACCGCCTTTTAATTAGAATTCACTCGTTTTATAACTTTTTATAACTTTTTCTCTTATTTTATAACTTTTTATAACTTCTTTTAATCAACTTTCTCTTGTATATCATTGAACAATATTTGCTATTTGAACATAAAAAGTTCTTATTTAGTCCCATTTACAAGCAGTAGTATTGCTAATTATCCGTATCTATCGTATACTGCCTGTGTTGGGGTAGGAACTCCAGAGTTATTGTCCAGCGGAACAGAATGTGAACGTTGGAAGGAGGCCGGATGGCTGCTTTGGTTTTCCGCATTCACCACGGACAACCGTCGATGGTTCCCTAACAAATAAAATTTTAGGGAGTGTCTTGATGATGTCAGTATTATCTTTTGCTGGGCCGCGTTTTACGACCCGCCACATGACCTTAGCAGCCTTGCTAGTTGCCCTCCAGATTATCCTGAGCAAGCTCTCGGTAGGTGACCCGGCCGTTCTTAAATTTAGCTTCGGCTTTATCGCAACGGCCTTGATTGGTTACTACTTGGGGCCCTGGATTGGGGGCGCCGCAATGGTTGTTAACGACCTCGTTAGCAACACTATTTTGAACACGGGAAGCATGTTCTTCCCCGGCTTTACCTTCTCCGCCTTTGTTTCCGGAGTAATTGCCGGGATGTTTTTGTACAACCAAAGGATCACCTGGCAGCGGATCTTCATCTACGAATTTTTCCAGATCCTGGTGACTAACGTCTTCTTCACGACGTTGTGGGTCTACTTGATGAGCATGACCTCTTCCAGTACCGGTCGGGCCTTTACCGCCCTGCTAGCAATTCGCTTGCCAAAGGAGATTGTCTCCTGGCCGCTCGAAGCTATTTTGGTCCTGATCATTCTGCGGCAGTTGTCACGAATTAACTTACGTTTGGACCGTTAACCAATGATTAGAAAGATGAATTCGTCTGACCTTGATACTGTTATGCAGATCTGGTTTGACGGTAACTGTGATGCCCATTCCTCTATCCCCCGTTCATATTGGGAAAAGCAACGTCCCGCCGTCCGGGCAGCAATTAAGCGGGCCGAAGTTTACTGCTTTATTGATGGGACGGGAATTGTCCGGGGCTTTATCGGACTGACCGGTGATTATATCGCCGGCCTTTTTGTTTCGGCCGGCTTTCGCAACTGTGGAATCGGCCACCAACTGCTTAATTTTGCTAAAAAGGGCCATGACCAATTAGAATTAGCCGCCTACCGTCAGAACCAGCAGGCAATTAAATTTTACCAGCATAATGATTTTGTCATTACGCGCCAAACAAGCGCTGAGCTGCGGATGGCTTGGTCAATTAATAAATAATTTGGTAAAAAGGTCTTGCAATTTATAAAAAACAGGTTAGAATATCATTAAAGATTTCAAAAGCGATGAGGAAGAAGAGTAAAGCGCCGCATTCGTAAAGTGAGCTGGTGATAGTGAGAGACCGGCCGACCCTGGACGTTTGAAAAACACTTTCTCGCAGTGCCGCTGACCCAAATAATCATCATGATTAAAGTAGGCTCAGCCGTCCCCGGTACGTTACCACACCGGTAGAACGTGATTGCGTTCGAAAAGCGGTCTAAGAATTACGATTCTTAGGCAACTTGGGTGGTACCGCGGAATAAAGCCTTTCGTCCCTTCGATTTACGGGGGATGAAAGGCTTTTTATTTTATCCTCAAATCAAATTACGAGGAGTGTTAATTATGAGTTTGATTATTCCACAAGATTACGACCCAAAGTTATCTATCCGTGACACTGAAGCAGCCATCCGGTTCATCCGGGAGAACTTCCAGGATGAATTCGGCCACGAACTGCACCTGCAACGGATGTCCGCCCCAATGTTCGTCGAAAAGGGCACCGGGCTCAACGATAACCTGAACGGGGTTGAAAAGCCAGTTTCCTTCTCCATGAAGGGTCTGCCAGGCGAGACAATTGAAGTGGTCCACTCCCTGGCTAAGTGGAAGCGGATGGCCCTGAAGAAGTACGGTTTTGGCATGCATGAAGGTCTGTACACCAACATGAACGCCATCCGGAAGGACGAAGATCTCGACAACTTCCACTCCATCTACGTTGACCAGTGGGACTGGGAAAAGATCATCGCCAAGGAAGAACGGACGGAAACGACTTTGAAGGCCACCGTTCGGCAAATCTTCAAAGTTATCAAGAAGATTGAACGTGAACTCTGGGAACTCTACCCGGACGCTGTTTACCAACTGCCAGACGAAATTCACTTCGTCACAACCCAGGAATTGGAAGACCGCTGGCCAGACTTGACCCCAATGGAGCGGGAAGATAAAATTGCTAAGGAACTTGGTGCCGTCTTCGTAATGAAGATTGGTGATAAGCTGAAGCGCAGCGGCAAGTCGCACGATGGCCGGGCACCCGACTACGATGATTGGCAACTTAACGGTGACATTATTTTCTGGTACAAGCCCCTTCAAAAGAAGCTGGAAATCTCCAGCATGGGGATCCGGGTTAGCCCTGAATCCATGAAGGAACAGCTGGAAAAGGCCGGTGAAGAGGCCCGTGAAAAGCTGCCCTTCCACCAAATGCTGTTGAAGGGCGAACTGCCATACACCATTGGTGGTGGGATTGGTCAATCACGGCTCTGCATGCTGCTGCTTGGCAAGGCCCACGTTGGTGAAGTTCAAGCCAGTGTTTGGCCACAAGAAATGTTAGACAAGTGCGCTGCCGCACACATTCAGATTCTGTAATCTTAGTTTAGGAGTGAGTATTAGATGGAGACAATTACGATCAGCGAATCCCCAAAGCACGTGGGTGAAACTGTCAAGATTGGTGTTTGGTTAACTGATAAGCGGTCAAGTGGGAAGATTGCCTTCCTGCAGCTCCGTGATGGAACGGGATTCTTCCAGGGAATCATCCGGAAGAACGATGTTTCACCTGAAACATTCGACCTGGCAAAGCACGACTTACACCAGGAAACAAGTTTTTACGTTACCGGTGAAATTGCCGAAGATAAGCGTTCCAAATTCGGGTACGAAATTCACATTCAAGAAATTGAAGTTGTGGGCAAGAGTGAAGACTACCCAATCGGTAACAAGGAACACGGGATTGACTTCCTGCTGGACAACCGTCACTTATGGTTACGGAGCCGCAAGCCATGGGCTTTGATGCGGATCCGGAGCCGGGTAAAGCTGGCCACAATGGAATTCTTCGATAAGCACGGCTTCACCCAGTTCGATGCTCCTGAATTAACGGGAAGTGCTCCAGAAGGAACGACGGAACTGTTTGAAACTGACTACTTTGACCGTAGTGCATACCTGTCACAATCTGGTCAATTATATGAGGAAGCCGGGGCCATGGCATTAGGCCGCGTTTACTCAATGGGCCCAACCTTCCGGGCAGAAAAGTCCAAGACCCGGCGGCACCTGATGGAATTCTGGATGATTGAACCAGAAATGGCTTGGTGTCACGAAGAAGAGAGTGAAGAGATTCAGGAACAATACGTTGCCTACCTGATTCAGGACCTGATTGACCACTGTTCACGGGAACTGGAAATGGTTGGTCGGAGCGTCGAAAGCCTGAAGCCGTTTACTGAATTGCCATACCCACGGATCACCTACAAGAAGGCCATCGAAATGCTGCAAGAAGGCGGCATTGACGTTAAATACGGCGACGACTTTGGTTCACCAGAAGAAACCTACCTGGCAGACCAATTCAAGAAGCCGGTCTTCATTAAGAATTACCCCAAAGAAATCAAGGCCTTCTACATGCCATCTGACCCAACGGACGACCGGCAAGTTATTTGTGCCGACCTGTTGGCTCCAGAAGGCTACGGTGAAATCATTGGTGGTTCGGAACGTTCATACGACTACGAATACATCACCAACAAGCTGGAAGAAAACGGCTTGAGCAAGGAAGAATACGGCTGGTACGACGACCTCCGCAAGTATGGTTCAGTACCACACTCTGGTTTCGGAATGGGTCTGGAACGGTTCTTAGCATGGGTAACCCTGCAAGACCACATCCGGGAAAACATCCCATTCCCACGGATGCTCAACCGGTTGAACCCATAAAGAAGAAGTGCGGAATCCCCCGCAGAGGGGCGATGATTAGCATAGGAAAAAGTCTGGCACGGTTACGGGCCGGGCTTTTTTCGTAGCTAAGCATTCAGCCCCGTGGGGATGGAGCACGTTAACAGAAGTGCGAAGTGGCCTTAAGTGGGCCGTATGACTAGTATCGTAAAAAGGTCTGGCGCAGTATGCGTCAGGCCTTTTTATGTGCTAGGCACTAGGTCCACTGCCACGCAGCACGTTAATAAGAAGTGTGGAAAGCCGCGCATTAGGGCCGGATGGCCAGTATAGGAAAATGGTTAGCACGGATACGGGCTAGCCATTTTTCGTAACTGGACACTTAGGCCCGGCGGCTTGCAGCACGTTAATAAGAAGTGCGGAGTGGCCGTAAGTGGGCCTAGTGCCATGTAGTACGTTAATAGAAGTACAAAATCCCCCTAAACCGTTCAAAAACGCGTTTTAGGGGGATTCTTTTAGTTTCTATTTGCTGAAAATTGGATTTTCGTAATTTAGGAAGCTTATTTTTGTGTTCTATTTGTCGAAAATGTGGTTTTCGCAATTTAGGAGTCCTATTTTCACACTCTATTTGCCGAAAACGCGATTTTCGCGATTTAGAAGTCCTGTTTTCTCACTCTATTTGCCGAAAACGCAATTTTCGCGATTTAGGAGGCCCATTTTCATACTCTATTTTCCGAAAACGCAATTTTTAGTAAGTAGTTAGATGGAAATACCGAGAAAAAGGGATTGCCAAGGCCCAGACCCGGCAGGCAATTGATTACTTGACTACCGTGGGGGCAATTAAGCTCACGTCCGTCAAACCCAAGCAACACGAAATTTTAATTATTTAGCGAAAAGCGCCTCTTCAGCCCATGACTGATGAGACGCTTTATTTCAACCTAGTTCCAAATCATCCTGCCCACTCAAAAGCTGGTAGTTCTTCCTAATCAAATTAACGTTATCCTGGACGGCCGCTTCCGCTTGGCCCGCATTGACTAGGTCAAGGAGATGCTGACCCTCCTTTTGAAAGTCAGCTGACCGCATATTCTCACAGGTCCACCGCCCCAGGGTCAAATAAATCGGTTTAAAGTTATTGACTAGCAGGGGATAGACATCGTTTTCGGAAGCCATCGCCAGGGCGTGAATGAAGTTAAAGTACTCCGCCGACCGGTCCTTTTCCGTTTCCGCATTGGCCATTCTGGCTAGGGCATACTTCGCCTGGCGCAAGCCCTTCTCATCATGCCGCCCGGCAGCGAGCCGGATAATATCCGCCTCAATCTGGTTGCGGACCCGGTAAATCGACTTCAACAAAGAGATTCGGTAGTGTCCGCCGTGGAAATTGATGATTTCGTTCATCGTCAGCAGGTCGCCAGTGGCCCGGTAATCCGCAATAAATGCGCCGTACCGCGGTTTGATTTCTATAAAGTGACGGTCCTGCAGGCGTTTCAGACCCGTATTGATTACTGCCCGACTAACCCCCCAGCTGCTTTTCTAGCTCGCGTTCGCTCGGCAGTTGGTCCCCCGGCTGATATTCCCCCGTTAAAATGGCAGTTTTCAGCTGGTTAACAAACAGGTCCGTTGAACTCGGTGCGTGGATTTTCTTAAATTCCATTGAATTATCCCCTCTCTTGCACTGGTCATACCAGCAACCACAAGTGATATTCTTAACAAATTATACCATATTACCCAATTAGCGATACCATTCATCCCCCGTCTCTCCTACAATGAAAGCGTAGTCAAGAAATTGTGAATGGAGGATGAATTACCATGGCAAACAATTATGATGTCATCGTGGTTGGTGCAGGTAACGGTGGCCTCGTTGCCGCAGCAACCGCTTGTAAACTTGGTAAGAAAACTTTACTGATCGAACGGCACAACCTCCCCGGCGGTGCCGCCTCAAGTTTTGTTCGGGGCCGGTTTGAATTTGAAACCGCCCTGCACGAGCTGGCCGCCTACGGACCAAAGGAAAAGCCACAGGGAATCCGGCAGATGTTTAACTGGCTCGGCGTTGACCTACCGATGCACGAGATTCCAGGCGCCTACCGCTACATCATCACCGGTAAGGATGGCTTTGACGTCGCCCTGCCAAACGGTCGTGAAGCCGTAATCGACAAGATTGAAGAAGAAGTCCCCGGTAGCCGGGCCGGCGTTAGCAAGCTGTTCGACTACGGTGAAGAATGTATCAAGGGGTACGACCTCCTACAAGCCGGCAAGTCACTCCAGGAAGTTGCCAAGTTAGCGCCCGCCTTTGTTAAGTACGCGACGGTTCCTTACGACCAAGTATTAGCCAAACTTAACATTCCCCTCAAGGCCCGGCAGATTCTTGAAGCCTACTGGTGCTACATTGGGATTCCAAGTGATACCTTCGAGTTCCCGTACTTTGCGGAAATGCTGGTAACCTACGTCGAGAACGGTGCCTACGCGCCAACTAACCGGAGCCACGAAATCACAACGGCCCTGGTCCACGCAATCCAAGCCAACGGTGGTGACGTCTGGTTCAACACCGAGGTTAAGCGGATCCTGACTAAGGATGGTCAAGCCGTTGGTGTCCAAGTGGGCGATGACCAGATCTACGGTCACCAAATTGTCTGTGACCTGGTTCCCCACACCGTTTATGCTAAGATGATCGACCGTGCCGTTGTTCCGGAACACGCCCTGAAGCTCACCAATGCACGCCAGCTCGGGACGAGTGGCTACCTGGTTTACCTGGGACTAAATAAGTCCCCTGAAGAGCTTGGTATCAAGGATTACAGTGTTTTCATCTCTAGTACCGGCGATTCCCGGACCCAGTACGAACGGATGAACACCCTGGACAAAAACGACTTCATGATTATGAACTGCCTAAATATCGCTGTTCCTGGCTGTTCACCGGCGGGGACCTCCCTACTCTACGCCACCCAGTTATACCGTGACGGTAGTTGGGACCAAGTCACCGCGGAAAACTACGACGAGGTTAAGGACAAGATTGCCCGGCGCGTTATCAAACAATACGAAGACGCTACGGGAATTAAAATCAGTGACGCCGTGGAAGAAGTCGCCATTGCCACCCCAGAGACATTTGCCCGCTACATGCGGACGCCAAATGGCGATATCTACGGTTACTACGGTAAGAAGTGGGACCAGACGATCGCTCGGATGGCCAACCTGGATAAGGAAGCCCAGCCAATTCCGCACCTCTACTTCTGCGGGGGCAGCAGCTTCATGATGGATGGTTACAGCAGCGCCTACTTCACCGGCTTTACGATTGGGAAGATGGCCTGTGCGGCATTAGACAAAGAGGGTGTTAAGAATGAATAAAAATGAAGAACAAGTAGCATTTACCAAACTAGGGGAGTTAAACCAACGCCGGCAAGAAGAGATTAATGCCGCCGCAGCCACGGACCTTCCAAAGACCTACCCAATGAACGAACTGGTTAAGGCCCTGCACCCGGCAACTCAATACCTCAAGGTGACGGAAATTATCGACCACGGTCCTGACGCCAAGAGCTTCGTCTTCGCGCCTGATAAGGACAAGGGCACCACTAAGTTGGCCACCTTCCAGCCCGGCCAATACATTTCCCTCCGTCTCCACATTGGGGACAGCTACGTAACTCGTCCGTATGCCATCCGTTCGACACCCCTGCAGGCTAAAGAGGGTAAGTATATTTTGACCATGAAGCTGGTCAACGGTGGTTTCGTCACCCCTTACATCTGGAAGAATTGGCAGGTGGGCACCACCGTTGCCGCCTCTGGTCCCGCGGGTGAACTCTTCTACGAACCCCTTCGTGACGCCAAAAACATTGTCGCTATCGCCGGGGGTAGTGGGATTACCCCATTCTATTCCATGGCCCAAGCAATCCTGGAAAATACCCTGGATGTTAACTTGACCATCCTCTACGGGAGCTGCCGTCACGATAATATTCTCTTGGGGGATGAACTCCAGGGGATCGCCGAGCAGACTGACCGGGTCAAGCTGGTCAACGTCCTCAGCGACGAAGAAGTACCTGGTTTCGAACACGGCTTCATCAGTAAGGACCTGATTGAAAAGTATGCTCCAGCAGCTGACTACTCCATCTTCATCAGTGGGCCGTCGGTAATGTACCAGTTCGTGATGAAGGAAGTTGCCCAGCTCCACTTAGCACCAGGACGGGTTCGGCACGAATTAAACGGTAATACTGCCGCACCGGACTAATTTGCTGGTTACCCGGCAGAAGCCAAGGGGAAGACCTTCTCAATGACCGTCATCACTCGGGACCAATCCTGGACGATTCCGGCAGCGGCCAATGAATCCCTGTTGATTGCCCTGGAACGGGCGGGAATCATCGCCCCATCGATGTGCCGGAGTGGTATTTGCTCAGCCTGCCGGTCACAAGTTCTGGATGGGCACACGTTCACGCCTACCGAATTTGACCACCGCCGGGCTGCCGATAGGGAATTTGGTTACGTCAACACCTGTGTTGCCTACCCAATTAGCGACCTCACTTTGAAGGTTCCAGTCCATGACTATGCCAACCAATTTGGCTAAAATCTAATAAGCGAATAAGCCTCCTTCATGTATTCAATTACGGTATTAAAAGCCGCGCGCATTGGAAAGTCGAATGCGCGCGGCTTTTATTTTGCCGTCCCCACCGGTATGATATTAGTAACGAGTAATTTAAGGAGGAATCGGTATGATTCGCGCAGTGGCAACAGATATTGATGGGACGTTTTTACGTCAGGACCGGACCTTTGACCGGAAACTCTTTGACCGCGTCTACGCGGCGATGCAAGCGCAGGGAGCCCGCCTGATTATCGCCAGCGGAGACCAATACTATTTTCTTCGGTCCCTCTTTCCTGACCAGGCCGACCAGCTCGCCTACGTTGCGGAAAACGGCGTCCTGACCGTCGACCAAAATGAGGAGCTTGCCTGTGACCGCTTGTCGGCAGAAGATGTCCGCAAGATCACGACCTACCTGGATACCCTTCCCGGGATCAACTACTGTGCAAGCGGCCGCCGCTACGCTTACGTTTTGAACCGGGCCGATGACGACTTCAAGCAAATCATCCCCAACTTCTACACCCGGATTAAGACCGTTGACGACGTGAACAACGTTGATGATGACTTCATCTTTAAATTTGCGTTGAACGTTCCCCACGACCGCCAGGCAGCCCTCACCCACAACATCAACACCCGGTTTACGGGAATTATCCGGGCAACCGCCAGTGGCTACGGCGCGGTCGACCTGATTATCCCGGGGATGGATAAGTCTTACGGGCTCAGGCTCCTCCTCAAGCGCTGGCAGCTAAATCCAGCCGACCTGGCCGTGTTTGGCGACGGGGAAAACGACCTGGAGATGTTTAACCTCGCCGGCACGAGCTACGCAATGGGAAACGCCCCGGCCAACGTGCAGGCAGCCGCGACCCAGGTTATCGGCACTAATAATGATCAGGCGGTCCTCCACCAGCTTGCGGAAATTTTTATGTAGGTAAAAAAAGGATCCGGAAAACTTCACCGTTTTTCGGGTCCTTTTGCATATTATTCTCTTATCCCTTCACTATCCAAGAAGTGGGCCCACTGCTTAGTAACATTCGCAAAGGAGAACTTGGCAACCGCCGCTTGCGCATGGTTAGCGTAGGATTCCAGCTTGACGGGGTTGGTCAATAGTTCCTCCAGGGTAACGTACAGGGCGTGAGGGTCCCCTGCCGGCAGGAACCGCCCGCTGACCTGGTCATCAATAATTTCGGCGGGCCCGTAGTTAATGTCGTAACTGACAGCCGGACAGCCGTGGCCCTGCGCCTCAAGCAGGGCCATCGCAAAGCCCTCGTACGAGCTGGTCAGCACCTCAATCTGGGCCGTTTCGTAAACCTCTGTCAGGTCGTGACGGTACCCACAGAAGTGGACGTAATCGCCCGCCTTGCGGTCCTTTACCAGCCGCTTCAGTGAGTTTGACGTTGCGTAGTTGTCCCAGCTATCGTCAAAGCCGTAAATCTTCAGGTCAACCTGGGGATACTTGGCGTGGAGGAGGATGACCGCATTAATGATGTGGTCCAGGCGCTTTACGTTCGTCAGCCGGGCCACGGCAATCAGCTGACCTGGTCGCCGCTTGGCAAACGGGATATGCTTCTTCAGCTGCTCGTCAGCCAGGTAGGTCACCGGAATCCCGTAACTAGCGGACGTCTTGAACCGCCGGGCCGCGTCCTGAGCCTCGCGCTTGGTTGCCGAGATCAGGCCACTGATTTGCCCGTCCTGGAGCATCTTCTCCAGGGGTTCGTAGACCTCAAACAACTTGCCATCCGGGTCACCATCAGCGGTGTAGGTGGAATGAAAGACCTGGTAACAGGGCACGTGGGTCTTCATTAGGCGGAAGGCCGCAAAGTCAGCATCCGACCGGTCATTGATCAGGACCGGGTGCGCACTTTCGCTGAGCAGGCGGTCTAAGAAGTGGGCGCGCAGGCCCATTTCGTTGTCAAACTGGTACATATTTCCCTGGTCGCTCAACTGGATGAGGGTCAGCACAGCAACGTTGTTTTCCCCACCGCGGTAGTGGTAAACCAACCTTACTCGGCCCTTGCCATCATAGTACTGGCGCGTTACCACCCGGGCTCGGTCCTCAAAGAATTCTGTGTAGGACAGGCAGCCCTGGTCATAGAAGTCCCGCCGGTCGGTAAAGCCGAAGCGGTCTAAGTAGTCGACATAGTAAAGGCGGTCACCGTTCATAACGACCTTGATCCGTTCCTTATCGTCTTGGTAGGCCACGTTCCCCTTAACTGTAAAGCCGGGCTGGTGGAGAATTTTGTCAATAATCTGCTGGTCATCACCCGTATTTCGGTAGGGTAGCTGTTGAAAATACTGGAACAGGTTAACCACCCTTCCTTCGATACTGAGCTTCTTTTCCACTTCATAATGGGCGTGGTTATACTCTAAGGTGATGATTTTGGCAGGTTGCTTTAAGTGGTCAAAAATCTTAAGGCGCTGCGCCTGGGCCAGCTCAATGGCCGACGTCAGCATATCTTGACGGCTGGTAATAAAATAAAACATCCACTATTCCTTCTTCGTTTTTATCGCTACATCTAATTTACCATACCTTTTCCCCTTCCGGTGGTCTTAAGTTAAGACTTGTCACCAGAATAATTGGCCACTAAAATATCATTAAAAAAGAATGAGCTGGTGAAAAAATGACAACTAAGAAACTGCTGCTTTTATCAACCGGGGGGACCATTGCCTCGGTTGTCTCCGATTCTGGCCTGGTCCCTGGTGAATCCGGCGAGTCTTTACTCAAGATGCTTGGCCGGATCCCCTACAAGATCGTTGTCAAAGATATCCTCGAACTCGACTCGTCAAACATCCAGCCCGAGGAATGGAAACTAATCGCCCGGGAAATCTACAAGTACCGCAACGATTACGACGGTATCGTTGTTTCACATGGAACCGACACGATGGCCTACACCGCCTCGATGTTGACCTTCATGCTACAAAACATCAACCTTCCCGTTGTCCTGACAGGTAGTCAGGTGCCGATGAACGTCATCCTGAGCGATGCCCCCGGCAACTTACGGGTGGCCTTTGCGGCGGCTGCCAAGTGCGCCCCGGGAATCTACCTGGCCTTTGACCGGCAAGTGATCCTGGGTTGCCGCAGCGTTAAGGTCCGGACAACCTCCTTTAACGCCTTTGAGAGCGTCAACGTCCCGCCGGTCGCCCGGGTTACCTCGGACGGCTTTGAAATACAAAAACCAGAGAAGGTCAGCAACGGTCAGTGCAAACTAAACACCGACATTGATGCTAACGTTTCTCTGGTTAAGCTTTTTCCGGGATTTGACCCCCGCCTCCTCCACGCGATGGCACAGAGCGGTTGTCACGGAATTGTTATTGAGGCGTATGGACTTGGTGGCATGACTTATATCCGGCGTAACCTGGTTGCGGCCGTCGGTAAGCTGATCCGGCGGGGTATCCCGGTAATCGCCTCTAGCCAGTGCCTGTATGAACGAAGTGATTTAACTAAGTATGAGGTTGGGCAACAGGCGCTCCTCCAGGGGGCCATCAGTGCCCATGACATGACGTCCGAGAGTGCCATTACCAAGTTAATGTGGGCCCTCGGTCAGGGGATGGATGTTGCCGCCGTGGCTAAATTCTTCAACACCAACGTGGCAGGCGAGGTCACCCTGAACTAGTCGAGGTGGGTATTCAGGTATTCCTTAACGGTGGCTTCCGGCAGCTTGCTTCCCCCGGTAGCCCATGCAACGTGAATACTGTTCTTCATGATCTCTGGCGTCAGACCGTGGTCGGCCATGTACTTCTTCCCGGTCGCGGTGTTGTATAGCATTACTGGTCCTGCAAAGGCCGCACAGGAGGATGGTTCGATAATCCTGTCCTCGGTGTCGTGAAGGAGGCGCATGTAGTCGAAGAGCTTGGCATCATCCACCGTGACGTCCCCGGCCAAGATTGGCTTCATGATCCGCCCGGCAATCCCGGATGGCCGGCCACAAGCCAGTCCATCCGCGGCGGTCTTCCCGTCAATGCCGACGTCCTTAACACTAATCTGCTCATTGAGGCCGGTAGCCATTCCGAGGCCAACACTCGGGCAATGGGTTGGCTCAACGAAGAAGGTATGGGCTGCGTCACCGAAGAGGATCTTCATCCCGTAGCAGACCCCGGCCGGGGAACCCCCAACACCACATGGGCTGTAGATGAACATTGGGTGGTCACGGTCAACCTTAATGCCGAGGTCTTTAAGCTGCTTTCTCATCCGCAGGGCCGCCACCGCGTAGCCCAGGAAGAGAGTTGCGGATTTTTCATCGTCCACGAAGTAACTGTGCGGGTCAGCGTCGGATTCCTTACGCCCCTGGGCAACTGCCGTGTTGTAGTCACCGGTGTATTCAATGACCTTGGCCCCCTTCTCTCGTAAGAGGTCCTTCTTCCACTGGGTAGCGTCCGCGGACATGTGGACAATAGCCTTGAAGCCGAGGCCCGCGGCCGTAATCCCGATTGATAGGCCGAGGTTCCCGGTTGAGCCCACCTGAACCTTGTACTGGCTGAAGAGCTGGCGGGCGGCCGGGCTGGCCAGCTTGGTGTAATCGTCATCCTTATCCGCGATAATTCCGTTTTTAAGGGCCAACTTTTCCGCAAACTTGAGGACTTCATACATTCCACCCCGGGCCTTGATCGATCCGGCAACTGATAGTTCAGAGTCAAGTTTTACCAGCAGGTGGCCACTGAAGTTCTCCTTTTCAGCCAGGACCTGGCCCATCTTGTCGGCCCGGACCAGGGGTGATTCAATGATCCCGTGGGTCTTAACCGTCTCGGGGAAGACCTTTTCGAGCAGGGGGGCGTAGCGGTGGAGGTCGGCATCGGCCGCTTCAATATCCTCAATTGTAAACTGCTCGTGCTGCCAAATCTGGTCGTTAGCCAGGGCCCCTGGGTTCAGCCACAGGGTCGACTTGAGGTCCAGAAAGTCCTTGATATCAGGATGCTCACGTAATAGTTGCTGCTTATCAATTGCCATAATTAACTACCCCCTACTAAGATTGTGAATTGTTGTACAATTATAGTTTAACAGAACTAAAGCGCTTACACAATACAAAACTTATCATCGTGATAATTTATTATTAAAACTCTCCAGTGGTCCCACGACAGACTGCTGGAGAGTTTTAGTCTTATTCATTATTGCTGCCCGTCGTCGGCATCCCCCGGTTCTGCTGTGGTTGCCGGTGGTTTAGCACGTGACGCTGGATAAGCAAGATGACCTGCCTGTTTTGGGGTAGCGCAGAGTGTTGGGCCAGTTTCCCCGTCACCGTTACCTGGGTGTAGCTCTTGACGACGCCCTGGTAGATATACTTACCCGCCTCTACACTGCTTACCGGAACAAGCCCGTCTTCGACATAGTTCTCGGAACCAGCAATCGAGTACACGATCATGTTCTTAGGGAGCTTATCCCGGTTCTTCTCAAAATCACGGAGCATCTCCGTCTTCCGGTTAATCGGTTCCGCAAAGTTAAACGGGCTGGCGATCGTCAGCAGGCGGGTAATCTTAATCTGGCGTTCGTTAAAGTAGTGCTCGAGGTAGTAGGTGTAGATCAGACCCCCGTTGGAGTGACCGATCCCCTTGAAGTTGTTGAAGGCGTACCGACTCTTTAGCTGGTTAAAGGCCCGGCTAAACATCTTTGCCTGGAGCTTGATGTTGCTGTAGCCATCGTGGTTATTCTCAAAGCCGACCACAATGAAGGGCTCCCGGTCACGCGGCCGGATCTTGCCGGTGTAAACAATCCGCCCGCTGTTGTAAACTTTGACCTTGAGAAGGCTGTGGTCCTGGTGGTCAAGGGCGTTCAATTTCTTGACCAGGGTGTCGAAACGGTTGACGGATGCACTACTGCCCGGAATCATGATGACTGGTGACATGGTCGATCGCTGGCGCGTTTCCATCTGGTCCACGTTGCGGTTCGTCCACCGTCCCGCCAGGACCGCACAGATCCCGATTGCCAGGACGAGAAAAATTAGTACCCACCAGCGGCGACGCCTAGTGTTGTCCATGCGCTTCACCCGCCTTTCGCTGCTCAGCCAACCGTTCCTCTACCCGGTCAGCTAGTTTAACAAAGGGAATGTAGGCCAAAACGTCAATCGCCAGTAAAACCAGCGACCAGAGGAGGGCCCACCAGCTGCCGCCCGTTTCCACCAGGGCAGCGAGCACCCCAGGGGTTCCGTATGGCGCGGGATAAACCAGGGGTGAAATAATATGGAACATGATCAGGCCACTCGCCAATACCATGTTGAAAAGGGGCAACAGGACAAAGGGCAGGACGTAAATGGGGTTGAGCATTACCACGCACCCCATAGTCAGGGGCAAGTTGGTGTTGAAAAAGACTGGAATGGCACTGACCTTGGCGACTGTCCGTTGGTTCTGATGGTGGCTGACCCACAGGATGGCGATCAATAGGGCCAGGGCTAACCCCACCCCACCGAACTGACCAAAGCCGTTGTACAAAGCGGCCGGCGTGAAGGGATAGGGAACGTTCAGGCTGGTCTTGTGGGTCAGGGCATAGTTGAGGTTCGCGAAAAGTTCGCTCTTAAACATCTCATTTGAAATGCTGATGGACTCGGCAAAACCCAGCCAGGTCAAAACCGTTGCCAGAATTGCCATCAACATGGTCGTCGCGTAGTTACTGTGACTATCTACCGCGGTGGTGACCGCCTGGTTGATCATGACGTCAAGCCCCGCCTGCCTTGCCAGGGCGTAACAGAGGTGGAATAAAAAGGCCACCAGGAGGGCCAGCAAGATGGGAGTCAGGTTGGTAAAGGTGCTCTTCAAAATATCGTTGCTCTTGGCATCGAAGTTGTTGATTGACGTCTGGTGACCGAACTTGACGAATATCAGGCCCACCAAGTAGCCAATCACGACCCCGACGATGAACCAGTTGGCCGTATAGTAACGCATGTCAATGGCGTTACCTGCGGGCCGGATGCTGTGGTAAAACACCAGGACGTAGCAGGCCATTGCGATGATACCAGCTGACGGAATTTCACGGTGGTGCTGGCGGACCGTTAGCTGGGCACTAACGAACGCGGCGTAAGGGGCTAAGAAGCCGACGGTCACCACACTGACGTCGCCAAACAGGTTTTGCAAGAAACGGTACTGGGGGAGCCAGTGCTTGATGTATAGGACACTGCCCAGGAAGCCGTCGGGAGAAAAACAGACGAAGCTCAGAAAGCCCGCAAAGCTACCAATTAGGGCCACGGGAAAGAGGGTGACCATCGTCCGCTGGATAATTTGAATAAATGATAATTGCCTAAAATGAACTAAGGCGTCTACTATCTGCTCACTATTAGTCATTCTTTCCGCCTCCTTGGCCCTCATTATAGCGACTTTTCCCCACTGGAAATAATATTATTCGCCGAAATGAGAAGAATTCGCGAAAACGTCTCGTAAAAAAATACCGCACAGCCATTAGGCCAACGCCCAATCGCTGTGCGGTATTCTATTTTACTTATCGTAGAAGTGTTGCCACTCCTTATTGACGTTTTGACGCGTTGTCTTGTTACCAGACCATGACGGCACCTTGACGACCCCATCGATCTTGCTCTTGGGTACGAAGCCCCAGTAACGACCATCGTTAGAAACGCTCCGGTGGTCCCCCAGGACGAAGTATTCGCCCTTTGGCACCCTGGTTGCACCGTTGTGCTTCAGCCAGCTGTTCTGTACGGAGATGCTTTTCAGCGTCCAATTACCGGTCCCCGCAGTCCGCTGGTCCTTGTTGATGTAGTTCTGGTTGATCTTCTTGTTGTTAACGTAAATGTTACCGTTCTTCGATTGAACCTTGTCACCAGGCAAACCGATTACCCGCTTGACGTAGTCCGTCTTCTGGGCTACCTGGGGGTCAACCCCGTCGGCATCAAAGACAACCACGCTCCCGTGGTGGATCTTCGCCGTCTTCAAGCAGAAGACCCGTTCATTGTTGACCAGGTTAGGTTCCATTGATGGTCCATCAACCCGGACAATTTGAAAAACAAACTGTTTAATCAGCAGTGCAATTAATAATCCAATAACGATGGGGACAATCCAGCTCATCGTTTCGCGAAATGCTTTCATAACCTATGCCTCTCTATAAATTAATTTTCAATTTGCCGAATGTAGTCTGCGGCAATCTTACTATCAGTTGCGTACGGGGTATCAACGCCCTTGATCTTTTGGTAGGGATCCTCCCCTTTTCCAGCAAGGACAACGATATCATCATTTCCGCTATTGTCAATTGCCATTTTAATGGCGGTTGCCCGATCCATCTCGTATTGGACCTCACCAACCTGGTCGTGGTCAATATGGGAATTTATTTCCCGGGCAATATTCATCGGGTCCTCAAAGCCCGGATCATCGGTCGTGAGGATGATCCGGTCGGGATGCTCTTCTGTGAGGGCCTTCCCGAATCCCTGGCGGCGGGAAATTCCCTTGTCACCAGTGGCCCCCAAGACAACCGTCACCTTACCGGCATCCGTCTGCCGCTTCAAAAAGGCCAGGAGCCGCTTGAGACTCGCGTAGTTGTGGGCGTAGTCAATGTAAACCGTCCCGTGCTGCTTGGTCCGCTGCATCTCCATCCGGCCCTTGATGTGAACATGGTCAAGGGTAGCGAGGGCATCGCCTGCTTTGGCCCCCACCAGGGCCGCCGAAATAATTGCCGCAACGGCGTTTCCTTCGTTATAATCACCAGGCACACTGGTGGTGTAACGCTCGTCAAGGGCAAAGCGCTGCGCCTTTTCTGAGCAGGCCCGCAGTTCAAATTCACTCTCGTGGAGGTCCTCCAAGTCATTACGGTACTCAAAGTCAATCGCTGCCCCTTCTGGCAAGGCGACGTCCGCCCCGTGCCGGGCAAAGAGGTAGATATTCTCCGGCTGGGTCGTGGTCTTGGCCGCATAGTAAACATCGGCCAGGTGGTCCGTCTCGGCATTGATCAGGCAGGTATCGGAATTAACCAGCAGCTGTTCCTTGCAGTGCAGGTAGTCCGCAAAAGTTGGGTGCTCGTTACGGCCAATGTGGTCTGGGGTGATGTTCAAAAAGATCCCGACGTTGAAGTGAAGGCCATAGGTCCGGTTCTTCTTGTAAGCCTGTGATGACACCTCCATCACCAGGTGGGTCATCCCGTTATTAACCGCTGCCCGCATATCGTGAAAGAGGTCTAGAGATTCAGGAGTGGTTAAGTCCGACTTGAAGCGGTCACCCGGCTGGTTGCCAAGGACCCGGTCAAGGGTTGAGAAGAGGGCCACGTGCTTCTTCGTTGCGTGGGCCAGGATGTGGTCAGCAAAGTAGGCCGTCGTGGTCTTCCCCTTTGTCCCGGTAATTGCGATGATCTGCAGGTCATTTTGTGGGTAGCCATAGAAGGCCGCCCCCAGCAGGGCCATTGCCTTCTGTTCGTCATTAACAATGATTGCCGGCAGGTCGCCCCCTTCAGGGTATTCCTGTTCAGCAACGTAGGCGATTGCCCCCTTTTCCTTGGCCATCGTTAAATACTTAGGCAGGAAGTTCCCCTTACAGAAGAACAGGGTTCCCGGCGTTACCTTCCGCGAATCGTAGGATACGTTCGTGGCGGTAAAATCGGTTAAGTTGCTAATATGATCCAATAAATGGTGCTCGCGCAGTAGCGTTAGTGCAGGCGTAACATGCAATTCCATATATTATTGACCCCTCTTGATTTTCTCTCTTAAAATTCTATTATTTCATTTTTTCTGGTAAATGTGAATGGCCCTACCAAAAAAGGCTGGGATCGAACCCAGCCTCATATTATTATGCTTCAGCCGCTGTTGCCTTAGCCTTATCAATTCCTGATTCATCAAGCTTGAAGTTGTCGATGAAGTATAGCTTGTACCAAACTAAGAAGGTGTAAACTGTCCAGATCTTCCGCCGGCCATCAATCTTGCCTGCGAAGTTGTCATCTGCCAGCTTCAGCAGCTTATCTTGGTCGAAGAATTCCTTAACAAAGTCCTGTTCAAACATCTTCCGCACAACTTCATAGTACTTCTTTTCGTGCAACCATTCCCGGACTGGGGTTGGGAAGCCAAGCTTTGGCCGGGTTGCCCATTCCTCAGGCAGGTGCCGGTTGGCGGCCATCCGGAATGCCCACTTAGTACCCTTGTAGTTAAAGAGGTAGTTGGTTGGCGTCGTTTCCGCAACCTTCATTACTTCCTTATCAAGGAGTGGCACCCGGATTTCCACGGAGTTAGCCATACTCATCTTGTCAGCCTTTAAGCAGATATCACCTGGCATGAAGCGGTGCAGGTCCACGTACTGTTTCTTGGCCACTTCGTTCATGTCCTTCTTTTCGTCACACTTGTCGTAGAGCGGCTTAAGCAGGTCCACGATGGATGGGCCATCTTGGTATTCGGGCTTCAGGTATTCGTTCGCTTCTTCCGGACTGAAGATGTAGGCTTGGCCAATGAATGTCTCCCGGGCCGGGGCCAGGTTCCGGTAGAGGTGTTCGGAACCGTGGAAGTGCTTGCCTTCCAGCCATTCACCCAGCTTGTAACGCTTTTCCTTCGGCAGCTTCTTCAACTGGTCAGTGACCCAGCGAATGAACTTGACCTTAGTGTTGAAGCCGTATGCCGTATATCCCGCAAACAGTTCGTCGGCCCCTTCACCAGACAAGAGGGCCTTGTAGCCGTTATCCTTAGCCAACTTGTTTAGGAAGTAAAGCGGCACAACCGATGGGTTAGAGTCCGGTTCGTCCAGGTAGTACTGAATCAGTGGGAAGGTCTTGAAGGCCTCCTCATCAGTCAGCAGCTTATCGGTGTTCTTGAGGTCCAGCTTGGCCGCCAATTCACGGGCCTGCTTGGTTTCATCGTAGCCACTGTCAAACCCAATTGAGAAGGTGTTGTTTGGCCGCATCAGGGCGGTTACCAGACTAGAATCAACCCCGGCAGACAGGAAGGAACCAACCTTGATTCCCTTGTCGGCAAAGGTGTGGGCCTTAACGGAGTTCTTGACCACGTCATCAATGTTGTCAACGGCCTCGTCAAAACTCTCATTCTTCGGGTCAAAGTCTTCGTCCCAGTACTGCTCCATATCGAACTTGCCGTCCTTGTAAGTGAAGTAGTGGGCTTCAGGCAGGCGGAAAACACCCTTGAAGAAGGTTTCCTGGGTAACGTTGTACTGGAAAGTCATATAGGACTTCAGGGCCCGCTTGTTCAACTCCATCTTGAAGTTCGGGTGGTCAAGGAAGGACTTGATTTCGGAGCCGACAAAGAAGGTCCCGTTCATTTGGGCGTAGTAGAGCGGCTTAATACCGAAATGGTCCCGGGCACCGAACATTTCCTTCTTCTTCGTGTCCCAGATGATGAAGGCGAACATCCCCCGCAGCTTTTGCAGGATGTCCTTCCCCCACTCCTCGTAACCGTGCAGGATTACTTCCGTATCGGCGTGGGTGGTAAAGGTGTGCCCCTTTTCAATCAGTTGGGCCCGTAGCTCTTCGAAGTTATAGATTTCACCGTTAAATTCGATGATCTTGGTGTTATCTTCGTTAAAGATTGGTTGGTTACCAGACTTCACGTCGATGAAGCTGAGCCGCCGGAAGCCGAGGGCCACGTCGTCATCCACGTACTGCCCTTCAGCGTCGGGGCCCCGGTGGATGATTCGATCCTTCATTTTTTTGATTAAAGTATCTTTTAGTTGTGGTTTTTCGTTATCAACAAACGCAACAATTCCACACATTACAAAGTCCCTCTTCTTTCTTAAAAATTAGAATATTTCGTCATGAATTAACTCGAAACTAAATTATAACATACTCAGCCCAACATCAAGGGATTTCACCCTAGTTTCACCAGATATTAAGATCTGCATAAGGCTAAAAGAAGCTGGGAGGAAACTATGCTTTCTCGGCAGCCACTTTTTACATCTCCGAATCTTACACAGTAATCGCGGAAAAAAGCGTGCTCCTAATGTCTAGTTACGGACAATCATTGACCCGTTCCGTGCCAACGATCGTCCTATACTAGCCATACGGAGCACTCTGTTGCTTTTTTCCAGCTTCTATTTCCCGGGAAATTATTTCTCATGGTCCTTCTTAGAGAACTTCCCTTGACGGATGTAGACACTCAAGATTGCCAGGTCGGCAGGGTTAACCCCGGAGATTCGGGAAGCCTGAGCCAAGGTTTCCGGCCGGATCTTCTCCAGCTTCTGCCGGCCTTCCGTTGCCAGACCATCGATGTCTTCGTAATCGATATCGTCCGGAATACGTTTAGCTTCCATCCGCTTCATCCGTTCAACCTTTTGCTCTTCCTTCTTGATGTAGCCGGCGTACTTGAGTTGGATCTCCACCTGCTCAATTACGTGCCGGTCCAGCTTCTCAGCCGGGGCCGGGATAAATTGCAAAAGGGTCTGGTAGTCGACGTACGGGCGCTTGATGAAGTCGGCCGCGGTGACCGCGTCCTTCAGGCGGTTGTCGCCGTGGGATTCGATAAAGTCGTTGACTTGGTCGTCACTCGGCTTGAACTTGATGGCCTTCAGCCGGCTAATTTCGTCAGCCACCTGCTTCTTCTTGGCCTCCATCTTGGCCAGGCGGGCGTCACTAACTAAGCCAATTGCGTGACCCTTTTCCATCAGTCGGAAGTCGGCGTTGTCGTGCCGGAGGATCAGCCGGTATTCCGCCCGACTTGTCAGCAGACGGTATGGTTCCTTGGTGCCCTTGGTAACCAGGTCATCGATCATGACCCCGATGTAGGCATCGGACCGACTGAGGACGAACGGCTTCTTGCCCTGGGCCCGGAGTCCCGCGTTGATCCCGGCGATGATTCCTTGCCCAGCCGCCTCTTCGTAACCGGAAGACCCGTTAGTCTGACCGGCAGTGTAGAGGTTCTTAATAATCTTCGTCTCCAGGGTCGGGTGCAGCTGGTAAGGGGCCACGACATCATACTCAATGGCGTATCCCGGCCGCATCAGTGAGGCCTTCTCCAACCCCTTGATGGAGTGCACAATCTTTTGTTGGACCTCTTCGGGCATCGAAGTGGAAACCCCGTCGAGGTAGTACTCGTCCGTATCTCGGCCTTCTGGTTCCAGGAAGACCTGGTGGCGGGACTTATCGGCAAAGCGCACGATCTTGTCCTCAATCGATGGGCAGTAGCGGGGCCCAACCCCCTTGATAACGCCGGAGAACATTGGCGCCCGGTTTAGGTTAGCCCGGATGATTCCGTGGGTCGTCGGGTTGGTGTAGGTCAGCCAACAGGCCAACTGGTCGGAGACGGCAATGTACTTGCTGTCTGGAGTATCAAAGCTGAAGTGGTGCGGTTCGACATCCCCCGGCTGCTCTTCCGTCTCGTCAAAGTTAATGGTGTTCCCGTTAACCCGCGGCGGCGTCCCGGTCTTGAACCGTTCCAGGTCAAAGCCGAGCTGTTCCAGGTTTTCGGAAAGCTTAACCGCGGACTTCGAGTTGTTAGGGCCTGACTGGTACTGTAGTTCACCGATGATGATCTTTCCCCGGGCGGCCGTTCCCACCGTCAGGACAACGGTCTTTGAATGGTAGCGGGCCCCGGTGTTGGTGATTACCCCCTTGCAGACACCGTCTTCAACAATCAGCTGGTCAACGGTGGCCTGACGCAAGGTCAGGTTTGGTTCCCGTTCCATGGTCAACTTCATCTGCCGATGGTAGGCGTGTTTGTCCGCCTGGGCCCGTAATGCCCGGACAGCTGGTCCCTTACCGGTATTTAGCATCCGCATCTGGATATAGGTCTTGTCGATATTATGACCCATTTCACCACCGAGAGCGTCGATTTCCCGGACGACGATTCCCTTGGCAGGCCCCCCTACTGACGGGTTACATGGCATGAAGGCGACCATTTCCAGGCTGATGGTGATCAAAAGGGTTTTGTTCCCCATCCGGGCCGCCGCCAGGGCCGCCTCGCTTCCGGCATGGCCCGCACCGACAACAATGACATCGTAAGTACCGCCCTCGTATTCGACGGCATCTGAGGTTTTTAATGATTCACTTGACTTCACAATCTTCCCTACTTTCCTAGACAGAATTGACTAAATAATTGATCAAGGAGCTCATCCTGGTAAGAGTCACCGGTGATTTCTCCTAAGAGGTCCCAGCACCTGGTCATATCAATCTGGACCAGGTCAACCGGCATCCCGTCGTTGATCCCCTTCAACACATCGTTTAAGGCGTCGTTGGCCTGGTGGAGGAGGCCAATGTGACGGGCATTGGTGACCATTACCGTGTTTTGGCCACTCTCAATCCCTTCGTTGAAGAACATGTGACTGATCTTTTGGCCGAGCTGGTCCATCCCCTCATGCTTAACAATCGAGGTTTCTACCAGGGGCGCCCCACCGATTAACCGCTTCAGTTCCGCTAAGTCGACCTTCTGCGGCAGGTCCGTCTTGTTGAGGATCACGATCCGCTTCTTATCCTTGGTGGCGGTCAACAGTTCCCGGTCTTCCGCGGTCAACGGTGCCGAGCTGTCGATGAGGAGCAGGACCAAGTCGGCCGTATCGAGGGCCTTCTTACTCCGCTCGACCCCAATCTTCTCGACCGTGTCCTCCGTGTGGCGAATTCCCGCAGTATCGATCAGCTTGAGGGGAACCCCGTTGACGTTGACGTATTCCTCAATGACGTCCCGGGTCGTTCCCGCCACGTTGGTTACAATGGCCTTATCCTCGTGCAGCAAGGAATTCAGCAGGCTCGACTTCCCAACGTTGGGGCGACCAATGATGGCCGTTGCTAGCCCCTCACGCAGGACCTTCCCCTGCTTGGCCGTCTTCAAGAGGGCCTGAATCCGTTGCTGGATATCAATGGCCTTTTCCTTCAGCATTTTCGTGGTCATTTCCTCAACCGCGTCGTATTCCGGGTAGTCGATGTTGACCTCGACCTGGGCAAGGACATCGAGGATATCCTTACGGAGGTGACGGATCAACCGGGAGAGGTCGCCGTCAAGTTGGTTCAAGGCCACCTTCATCGACTTATCAGTCTTGGCCCGGATCAGGTCCATGACCGCTTCCGACTGTGAAAGGTCAATCCGGCCGTTCAGAAAGGCCCGCTTGGTGAACTCACCGGGTTCGGCCATCCGGGCGCCGTAACTTAAGACCAGCTGCAGGATCCGGTTGGTTGCTAAAAGGCCACCATGACAGTTGATTTCAACGACATCCTCACAGGTGTAGGTTTTCGGGGCCCGCATTACCGACACCATGACCTCGTCCACCTCTTCCTTGGTATCGGGGTCAATGATGTGCCCGTAGTTAATCGTGTGGGTCGGGACCTTTGCCAGGTTCTTTCCCTTATAAATCTTCTGGGCCACTGGGATCGCGTCGTCCCCGCTAATCCGGATGATTGAGATACCACCCTCACCAACTGGGGTTGAAATCGCCGCGATCGTATCATTTTCACTATTCGCCACTAGTCGATGCTCCCTTCAATAAAAAAAGTGCTAGTCCACGTCAGCTACAGCAAACATGGTCAAAGCACTTTCACTACTTTAACAACTCAATTTTTATAATCGCCCATATTCTAAATTCTTCGTTAGCGATTGTCAATCGAAAACTAGTCCTTAGGCGCAATTACAACGCTCCGGTAAGGGTCGCGGCCGTGGGAATACGTCCGTACGTGGTCGTTGTCCTCTAATTCCCGGTGCAATTGCTTCCGCTCCCGCGCCGGCATCGGGTCCAGGTAAACCGCCTGGCCACTAGCAACTACTTCGGTAACCGCCCGTTCCGCAATTTCGTGGAGCGCGGCCTGCCGCCGTTGACGGTAGTTAGACGTGTCTAAAATGACCGCCGTCTTGGGCGCACCGTGGTAGTTCATAAAGGCGGCACTGATCTGCTCCATCGCGTTGATCCGTCGGCCGTGGTGGCCAATCACCTTGCCAGATTGCCCCGTCTTGATATCAATCGTAATTGCGTGGGCAGCCACCTTGCTAATCTCGGGCTTGGTCTCAATCCCTAGCGTACTGAAGACCTTCTTGAGGTAAACGGTCAGCTGCTGCCCCGTATTTCTGGTGTGGCGAACATTGGCTTCGTGCCGGGCCGCGATTACGGCCGGGTCCTGGTCGCTCCCCAGTTTGCCATCGTTGGTCGGGACGTCAACTTCCTTGGCAACCGGTGCCTGCATCCCCGCGTCCTTTTGCGGCTTCTTAACCGCCGGTGCCTTGACCGTCGTTGCGGCCTTTTTGACAACTGGTGGTTTTACCGTTGCCTCAATCTTTGCTGGGCGCCGGCCAATTCCCAAGAATCCCTTCCGCGGTTGGTCGATGATTTCGACCTTTAATTCCTTTTCCGGCTTGTGTAGGGACCGACTGGCGACTTGAATCGCCTCTTTAATTGTCTTGCCCGTATAAACGACCATAAATATTTCCTCCCCGAATTAGTGTCCTTTATTAAGAATACCACCTTTTCAAAATTTCATTTCCTGGGAAATACTTCCTTTGCAGGGCCCGGATTTTTATTTATAATGAATGTTAAATTTTGATTAGAAACAAAGGAGGGCGCCTATGCGACCACGAATTGCCATTCCAGCCGATACCTTAACTGAAGCAACCAACATTATCAACGAGCGAAACGCCGCCTTTGCGCCCCGCCCGTTGATTGAAGCCATCGTCAAGTCTGGCGGGGTACCCGTCATCTTTCCGAGTGTTGAGCCTGAATTGGCGGCGGACTACCTAGGGCTGTTTGACGGCATCATCTTTGCCGGCGGTGCCGATGTTGATCCAACATTTTACAATGAAGAGCCCCACCAACAGCTAGGGACGACCTACCGGAAACGGGACCTGTTTGAGATTGCCCTCTTAAAGCAGGCCCTGGCCGCGGACAAGGCGGTCATGGGTATTTGCCGGGGGATGCAATTAATCAACATCGCACTGGGCGGATCAGTCTACCAGGACCTTTCGGAAGACCCCCGGAAGACGCTCAAGCACGCCCAGGACGCCCCGGGCAATCTGCCTTCCCACCACGTCACCGTTGACGAGGACAGCCGCCTGTTTAACCTGGTCGGCCGCCGGCCCTACGTCAACTCCCGCCACCACCAGGCCCTGCATAAGATTGCCCCGGTCCTCCACGTTACCGCGGTGGCCGATGACCAGGTGCCCGAGGCGGTTGAATCAACGGCCAATGACCAGGTCTTAGCTGTCCAGTGGCACCCGGAAAACATGTTTAAGCACTACCAGTATTCGCAGAACCTGTTTGCGGACCTCATTAAACGGGCCGCCGCCAGGCAATAATAATTAATAATATTAGTAAAGAGGCCTTTAGCGTTCGAATGATTCGCCCGCTAAAGGCCTTTTCGTGTACTATTTTTTTCTTCCTTACCAGGCCAACTCCTTACGTAACTCATCCGCGGTATAGATCCGGCCGTCCTCAAAGCCACGGAAGGGGTGGAGGGTCTCCAAGGCCGCCCGCTGGTAACGCCGGGCCCGGCGCAGGGCGTATTCCTCAAGTGACCCGTCCTGGACATAGTTCAACAGGCGGGCGCTCGGCGTCGTCATCGGGTTCACCACCCGGTCCTCGAAATCCTCTAAAATCTCAGAATATTCCGGCCCCAGCTGAATCTGGTTAGCATAATGTTCCAAATGGCGGATGATTGCCAGGGCGGTCGCCTGGTACCTGCTCGGGGCGGTCGGTTCCTCCGCCGCCGTGATCTGGTTCATCTGGTTGGCCTTATCAAGCAGGGGCGTAACCTCCGACTCCTTCATTGCCGGGTGCATGATAAAGTAGCTCGCCAGCAGACGGATGAAGCGGACGGTCCCGGTGCGAATCCCTACTGAGCTGCTCGGGTCGAGGTCCAGCATCCGCAGTTCGAGGTACTCAATCCCCTTTTTTGGTAAGTCCTTTAGGTTACGGTTCCCTTTAAAACGAACGGGACCGTGGAATTCATAGTCCGAAGTCAGGATCCCCTGCTTAACCCCCTCTTCAATCCGGTTGATGTAGGCCGTCAGGTTGGTGTAGTCCCCCCTGAACTTGGTTCCAAAACCATACTTGCTCTGGCGAATGCTGCGGAGGGGGTGGGCCAGGAAGTCATCCTTATCAAAGTAGCCCGCCTCGGCCACCGGGCTAGCCCCAAATAAGTAGGTCAAGAGCCAGCGGTAGCGGACAAAGCCCTGGGCCACCACGGTATAGAGGTGGTTACGGACCGCCCGTTCATCGGCGAACTGGTCCGGGAACTTTTGGAGAACCAGGTCAATGACGTGTTGGTCAATGCTCAGGCTGAGGTGGGCCCCACACGGTGTCCCCTGTGAGTAACCGTGGCGCTTGGCCCATTCCTTTAGGTAGGCCTCCTTCTTCGGCCCCATCTTGGCCAGGACCAGCTTACTCTTGTCTTCTGGTAAGCGGGGCGGCATTGATAGTGGCCACAGCATCTCCCCCGGCGCCAGCGCCGACCGCAGGCAGTTGTTGAGGCGGTAAAGGTAGTGCATCGCGTCAAGGGAGTGCTTGGCAGATGGGGTCACCGTTTCCGACATCGTCTCCAAGAAGTCATTGGTAATCCACGGGTTCGTCTGCTCATCGCCAATTCCGGCCGGATAGGGCTCTTGGCTGAGGTTGCCCGCCTCATCAATCCGCTGCATTTCAATCTCCAAACCAACGGTAAAATCTGAGGTCTTGGCGACCGCTTCACTTTCATAAATTGCTTCTCCAATCCGGCTAAACATGGCTAGCGCCTCCTTTTATTAAAATAATCTCATTTTATTTTAAGGCAGATTGTAAAATTTAAGTTGAACATTTAAGTGGACAGAAAAAACCATCAAGGTCTTTAATGGTGTTACCACA
>NZ_CANCWN010000022.1:0-36924 GCF_947381485.1 Limosilactobacillus avium
ATTTTTGATTAAATCAAAAATCATAGTTCGCATTTTCTTAGTTAGAAGCTAGAAAATAATAGTTAATTCCCAGCCTCCCCCTCTTTATTTTCCAATTTTAACTACTTTTCATTCACCATATTTACAAAATCACCTAATACTTTATTTAACATCTTTGCCGTTGTATGGTCAGTCAGGCGGTCATGCTGGTCAAAAATCTGTTGGACATTGCCCACAGTAACGAACGCATTCATTACATCCATGCCAGTGTAACGAAGTAACTGCTGAATATGGGCGTTCGCGTTGGCACCTCCCCGGGCCCCCGACGAGTCCGTAATCACTAAGGCTGGTTTGTGGTAAATATGGGGTTGCGGCGATGGAACAGATAGGATATCAATTGCGTTCTTTAAGCCACCAGGAATTGAAAAGTTATATTCCTGGGTGACAAAGAGCAACGCATCCATCTTATCTACAACTTCCCGAAAGACCTGCCATTCCAGCGGTGGTTCCTTTTCAAGATCTGGATTGTATAGCGGCAAGATATCATAGTTTATTTGGATGAAATTCGCTTTTGAGGACTGCCCTATTAAGTAGTTGGCCAGTTTCTGACTGTACGAATATTTACTCAAGCTCCCCACTAACACACCAATATTAGCCATTACTATCACGTCCTTTTATACTATTATTCATTCTAATTGACGGTTATAATAATATATTCTTGCTAAATTTGCCTCTCCTACACCTATTTTTGTAAGGCTCAGATTATGCGGGACATTAAGGATAATTTGACTACCTTGAGGAAGGCACAAAGATACAAACGTCTTTATAACCCACCCATGAGTAACAACTAAAATACGATCATTAGGATACTTTTTCGAAACCGAACTAATAAAATCAGCTATTCTTAGCCTAGCATGTTTAAAACTCTCGCCTTGACTAATAGCACTAGACGTCGACTTCAAATCATTCGTCGCTTGATCAAAATGCTCGGTATATTTAGTCTTTAAAGTCTTTATTTTTTGCCCATTCCAATTACCATAAGATATTTCAGATAATCGTGAATCAATCGAAAATGGCATATTATTACTCTGGCAAATTATCTGACTTGTTGCAATAGCTCTCGCTAAGGGACTAGTGAACACCTTATCAATCTCATATTCTTGGAGTAATTTTTTATATTTACTGGCTTCTCTTTGACCACGAATTGTTAATTTGGTGATCTCACTATTTAATGTTCCCTGCATTATGTTTAACTTATTCGCATATGTTTCACCATGACGAATTAAATAAAACACTGACATCCCTAAATCCCACCTAATTCATAAATTTTTTACGAAGCTTTTTAACCATGTTATGAGTAACTTCTAATTGACTGTAAATGTAGTTAGAAAAGTCCCCAAATTCATTGCCTATAGTTGACGTTATTTTATCATAGTATTGCGCATTTACAGTTGAAAGATTAAAAATTGTTTTGAGCATCTTACCATTTGCTCCATCACATTTTGCTTCGTTTAAACGATTATTAATGTGTAATGCTGAAAAACGGTTAGTCATTAAATAATCATCTTTAATAACCGAATTAGGTATTCCGAGTACCTTTAATAGGAGAATAACCGCAACCCCTGTTCGATCTTTTCCAGTAGCACAATGGATCAAAATCCCTCCATTACTTTCAGCTAATATGGTGAAAATATCTCGATACGCTTGTTGCGCTTGCTTTTGTGTAACAAGCAGATTGTATACTTCTAACATATGTTTTATACCATATTCAGACTTCGCGTTTTGGGAAAGGTCTGCTATTTTAGTCATACTATTTGTTAAATTCTCATTTAATACTGGTACTCGTAAGTAATTAATGCCTCGCAGATACCGATCAGGGTATCTTATTATTTCTGCATCCGACCTTAAATCAATTATTGTTCGAATACCATAATCAAACAACAATTGCTGATCCTGAGCCGACAAATCAGACAGGTAAGCGGCCCGTACTAATTTATGCCACTTTATCCTCGCACCCCGCTTATCCATATAACCGCCAATATCACGGAAATTAAACCCGTTAGAAATATTTAGTTCCCGTTTGTTTTTCATTCACATCACTTCAATTCATTACTGTAATCAGTTATCAAAGCGGTCAATTATTCCAATGATTGAGCAGTCACTTACACTCTTTTTCCCAGGCTGATCACCGATATCTGCAATCCGAGCTCCCGCTCCTCTTGCAATTAATACATACTCACCGATTCCAGCACCAACAGTATCAATTGCTACTTCTTCGTGACGAACGTTTTTTTGATCACTGTTAATTGGCTGAACAATCATTAACTTTTTACCAACCAAAGCGTCATCTTTTTGTGTAGATACAATGCTCCCAACTACTTTTGCCATGTACATTTAATTATCACACCCTTCATTTTTAATATATTTTCTTAACAAAAAAGGCAGGATCCTATATCCTGCCCCTTTTAGATATAGAGAAAATCACTCAAGGATTTTTTTAACTTGATCTATCCCTCTATTTTCTTTGGATGAAACAAACAAAACATCACTGGCCCCAGATGTCACTAACTGTTTTCTAGCGTAATCCAGCTTTTCTTGGTCATCTACAAGATCAATTTTAGTAACTATTCCAATAATCGGCTTAGAAAACATACTCCCAAAGCCGGGCGCAAACGTCTGGCGCGTTTCAGTGGCACTTTGGAGAAGAAAAACTACATCAACATCACTTGCAGAAACAGAAAGTGCACTATACAGTCTACGATTATCTGTAAATTCACCAGGTGTATCTATTAATGAATTTTCAGCATAAAATTGAACAGCTTGTGTCTTTTCGTACTTAACCGTTTCATTTAGTATTCTCTGACATAATGTTGTTTTACCGCATCCCACTGATCCAATAAAGATTGCTTTTTTCATATATCAATCACCTGGATTATCATACATTGCAATTCCTAGAGGCGTAACATATTGCGGATATTTAGGTTTGACCACATCTACCTTCAAGACTTTTGAAAAAGCTTTTTCAAATTCTTTGAAATTAGTAGATCCACCAACTACATAAACTGGTAAAACAACTTTACCGTCAAAAGCATTCATTGCAATAGTTGCCATCTTTTCAATTACCGGTCGAACAACAGGAAACACTTCATTTTCCTTGTCCTTATTCCGTTTCATTAATTCTGCCTTTTCATATGGCATATGATGGTAACCTGCTAAGACAAGCGTCATATGTGTACCACCTGTTGGTTCATCAATAGATTTAATCAATTTTCCTTGGTTAAAAATACTTAATCCGGTTGTTCCACCACCGATATCTACAACAGTTCCCTCACTTATATGAAGAAATTGGCCTGCTGCAGTTGGTTCATCAACAATTTTGGTGCATTCCATGCCAGCTGCTTCAATTACATTTGAAACAATTTTAGCACTACCTTCTCCTGTGCCGGGTGGAATTGCGCCACATGCAGTGGTTAACTCTCTTTCCAAAACACCTTCAGCTTTCTCTTTTAATCGTTGAAGAATACTTACAGATTCAAGATAATTAACTACTATTCCATCCTGAACAGCATTAGCATACTCATAAGCACCATAAATTGGATTATTATCTTTATCAAGAATAGTTATTACTATCGATGAAGTTCCTAAATCAACACCAACTTTTAACTTCTCAGCAGCGGTTACTTGTCTAATTGCCTTTGAACTATTAACCACCTTGGCAAAAGAAACTAAGGCCCCATTGACCTTCTTCATATCAACGTTCATTTTAAAGCTCCATTATCTTATGTCCTAGTAATTGGTGGTACAGAGAATTGCAAAACATCTTTTAGCTGTGAAGTTACTTTTTTCAGCGCTTCTTGAACATCTGAGACTTCACCGCAAATAACCACTGATCCACTGAATCGATCCAGAAAGCCTAATGAAACATCACTGGCTTTAGTGGCGATATCGCTGGCAATAATTGAAGCTTCACTAGGCGTTATTGTTAAAATCCCCAATGCATTATTATCTTCATCAATTCCCAGCTTCCGAAAAATATCTTTTTCCGGATTAGCAATAATATGAGCTAAGGTCACCTGCTTCCCCGGCACATACTCTTGAATCATTCTTTTCGGTAAATCACTTTTTGAATTTTGCACAATCTCACCAACTTTTTATTTCTGGTTTTCCCAATCCGCTGGATAAGTAATATAGACGAATCTTGCATACTTAGGAGCTGAGAACTTAATCTGACTTCCTTTAGGGATCAAAATCATTTGACCCTTATGTGCAGTAGCAGTTCCGTGTTTACCAATAACCTGTAATTCACCATCAATCACATAATCAACTTCATCATAGTTTAAAGTCCAATCAAAGGTGCTTTCCTTCATGACCATTAATCCTGCACCGAGCCGCGGACTTTCATCTAAGCTAAAGAAGTCTTTTGTGTAAACTTCATCACTCGGATTTCCAGTATCCATCTTGTCATCTTTGGTAACATTCCAGAAAGGCACATTAACGGAAATCAAGCCATCAGGAGTAGTACTCTTCCCCGCATTATCCTTTGAACCTAATTGCTCTAAAATAATGCTTTTAATTAATTTTTGTAATTCTTCTTGGTTCATTTCCATGTTCTCTCAACTCCTATTTTGCTTTTTTCTTTAACATCCGGTCGGCAATAAACATTGCGACAAAGATAGCTGTAATACCAGCAACTAACTTTCCGACAATCATTGGGAAAATCATGGTTTTGGCAACACCAGCAACAAACCCTAAGTGGTCACCAAAGACAAAGGCAGCTGATACGGCAAAAGCAACGTTAATGACTTTACCTCGGTCATCCATATCTTTCATCATTTCAAACATTGGAATATTGTTAGCAAGGGAGGCAATCAAGCCAGCAGCGGCAACATCATTCATTCCCATAACCTTACCTAACTTCATCAAAGGCTTCTTAAAGACCTTAGTAATTACGTAAACAAGAGTAAATGCCCCTGAAAGAGTTAAGGCAATACCACCAACAGTTTGAATAGCAGGTTGAACATTATCCATCCCTGGCAAAAGCTTCTTACCGACCATTGATTGGACAGCACCTAAAGCTAAACCAAAAGTACCAACCCAAACAATAAATTTACCAAAGCCGGCGAATCCTTTAATCATCTTTTCTGGAATTCTCCATAAGCCCAGAGCTATCAATAAAGCGAATAAGATAATTGGAACAAGGTTCTTTAAAACCATCATCAGCGGCATTCCCATTACTAAACCACCAACAAAACATCCAATTGGAATTGTAATCATTCCAGCTAAAACACCCATGGCTAGGAATCGATGGTCTTCCTTACGAATAAGTCCTAATGCAACCGGAATAGTAAATACAATAGTAGGTCCCATCATCGATCCTAGAATAACAGCGGCGAACATTCCCGCTTGACTATTCAGAGCCATCTGTTGAGCTAGTTGGTATCCCCCCATGTCAATGGCAATCAAACTAGTTGCAAACATTGATGGATCGGCACCTAAAAACTTATAAACTGGAACAACAATTGGAGAAAGCAATTTAGCAATGATTGGTGCTAAAATCATGATCCCAACCATTGATAATGCCAAGTCCCCCATGGCATTGATACCTTCTTCAAACTTAGCACCCAAGCCAAATTTGTTATTAAAGCATCTATCTAAGGCACCTAATGCCATAAATACAACCATAATATACATAATAATTTCATTAATACTCATGTCCATCGCCTCTTTTAGCTATCCATTCTTTTGCTAAATCAGTCGGAACTTCAAACCTATTTAATAAGTCCATCCCTTTATTCGATCTTTTTTGAATTTCTCCTAAGGTGACAAAATGTTTTGGAATTTTTATCTGTCGTTGTCTTTTTACAATTGAAATATTTTCCTTTAATTCTTGTCTAGTTGAAATAAATGAAACCCCATACTTCTTTACTTCACCAAGAGAGTGCTCAATTTTTTTATAAACTGCATACCTTTGTTCTTTACGCTGTTTTAAATAGTCACCTTCACTTTTAACAACCCACACTGGTAATCCTTTAACTATATAATCAAGTACTTTTCTACACCTGCTGTTAATCGCTACAAGGTTGGAAATAGCCAACATGTCATTTAATGATAGTCTAGATAAACAAAGCAGGATAGCGCTGCTATCCTGCTTTGCACTTGATTGACATTTGAAATCAGCTGAAACCATATTCTGAAACCATGTAGGATACAACTTCCAATCATCGTTAGAATCGATAACTAATTTATTAGAATCTAACTCTGCTAGTACTTGATCTGTGACTTTTTGAATAAGTTTTTCTAATTCAGCAGATCTCATATCCATCAGTCCTGTTTTCCTTATAAACCTAGCCAAGCTCGCTACTATATAAAGAATATTACCAATTTTAGGAGACTACCCTTTATCTTCTTTGGCATTTACCCCTAAAATATCAGCGGTCCACTTTTGAATTTCATTTTGCCATTCAACAATATCCTTTACACTATCGAGACTATTAAGATCAGGATAGAAATTTTTAATAGCTCTCAAAGACATTGCAATCTTAACAACAAGAGTTTGACTTTGATTTAACAAACATACAATTTCATCATCTAAATTATCAAAATTAAATTTGGAAATATCAATTTTATCTAGTATTTTGGCGTTTTCATATTCATAAAAGTTTGCCGCCAAGATACCATTAACAAATCGGACAATTAATTGAACATCAGATGAATGTTTATCATAATTTGCACAAAGCCCAAAAGCTTTAATCAATATAATAGTTTGCTCTTTTAACTGGTTTTTTAACCTCAATATTGGTATTTGAAGCTTATCTAAATGCTCAAAGTCAATATTCAAAGAGATCAAGTTACTCGTAAATAGCGGTTGCTTTTGTACAACCCTCTCATTTTTACTAAATTTCTTATCTACATCACTTATCTTGATTTGACGATCTATCAAAAAGCTTCTTGCAGATGGTGTTAGAATAGTACCTCTTGGTAAGAGAAAAGATTGATGTTTGTCAAGCTTACCATCTTTAACTAATTCTCTAACATCACTTTCTGTTATTAACTTTCCCAAGAGGCACCTCCTTTCACAGTAATAAAATCAGTAACTATTCTAAATTCTATTCATTGTCATTTGAGCCATTTAGTTGAGGTAAGATTGCGTTAACTTCACTGTGTGGACGTGGGATTACCCATACTGATACAAGTTCACCAGCTTTTTCACAAGCAGAGGCACCAGCATCTGTAGCGGCCTTTACGGCACCAACATCACCGCGTACCATTACGGTTACCAAACCTGCACCGATCTTTTCTTCACCAATAAGGGTTACATTAGCAGCCTTTACCATTGCATCAGCAGCTTCAATTGCACCAACAAGACCCTTGCTTTCAACCATACCTAAAGCGTTTGTGTTTGACATAATGAATTCCTCCTAAATAATTTAATGTCTAACTTCACTCAATACTTGTTTAACAATAGCTTCAATAAGTTCTCTAGACACGCCAACATTGGAATCAGCGTCTATTTCCTTAATCTCTGCCTTTATATCTTCCAAGTTACGTACACCAACTGCTTCTCTCCTGATATTCACAAGATTCAGTGGAGAAACATTGTCTGACGTTGAACTACCTCCTATAGCACCACATCCTAACGTTAGAGCTGGGTTAAGGTTAACCGTTGCACCAATTCCTCCAAGGGATCCCGGCGAATTAACTAATATCCTGGAGGCGAGAACATTTTCACCATACTTTGCAACGATTCCTTTGTTCTCTGAATGAATCATCGCAGTATGTCCGGCACCTTCGACCTGCAGTAGTTTATTTGCGGTTTTGATTGCCTCATCCTCGTTTTGAACGACATAGAACGTTAATATTGGTGCCAACTTTTCCCTGGAATATGGATTCTTAGCGTTAATATTATTAAGATTGTCTTCCGCAACCAGTAATTTTGCATTTGACGGTATATCTATTTGCGCTAATTTGGCTATCTTCTGAGCAGTTTTACCAACGATTAACGGGTTCATAGTTCCATTGCTTCGCATGATATACTTCGAAACTTTTACCGTTTCTTCTTTACTCATAAAGTAACCGCCAGCTTCTTGGAAGGCTTTCTTTACAAGCGGGCTAATTACTTTGTCTACAAGAACTGATTGCTCAGAAGCACAGATAGTACCATTATCAAAGGTCTTAGAATAGATAATTCGTTGAACAGCTTTTTGAACATTCGCACTTTTTTCAATAAATGCTGGGCCATTACCTGGTCCTACACCAAGTGCTGGTGTCCCTGACGAATAAGCTGCACGAACCATTTTAGTTCCACCGGTTGCTAAAATTAACTTTGTACCTTTATTACCCATAAGCTCATTGGTAGCAGCAATCGTTAACTCTTCCATGCTTGATACTAAATCTACAGGTACACCGATTTTAGCTAACGTTTCTCTTATGATATTGACAGCTTCCAAAATACACTTTTTAGCATTTGGATGGGGGGAAAAGATAATTGCATTTCCTGATTTTAAGGAAATGATTGTCTTATAAAAGACAGATGACGTAGGATTAGTTGATGGAATAAGTCCTGCAACTACACCAACTGGTTCAGCAATATCAATAACTTTGTCTTTATAATCTTCATTAATTACACCTATCGTCTTGGTTCCCTTATAACGATCGTTCACCATTTTAGATGCAAAAATATTTTTTATAACCTTATCGTCAATATTACCAAAGCCAGTTTCTGCATTAGCATGGGCAGCTAACTTTTTACTGTTAGCTACACCAGCATCTGCAATTGCTTGACAAACCTCATCAACTTTTTTCTGATTATATTTCCGATAAATTGCTTGAGCTTTCTCAGCGGCATCAATCAGATCGCGAACTTTTTGAATTGAAACTAAATCGCGGTCTCTTAAACTCATTCGTTACGTCTCCTCTCGATGTCACTTAAGATTGCCTTAATCAGGCTATTCTTGCTTCCCCTCTTAATTTGGGTTTTACTCATCATCTGCAGATTCATTTGATAAGCCTGACGACGTAATTCAGTTACTTTCATCTTTTCAAGCTCTTCTTTGCTTATAATCCAGTCAGGCTTTAAAGTATCCTTAGTTTTTTGGTCATTATCACTAGCTGTAGCTGTGTTGGCCTTACTTACATCTGCTGATGAGGGGTTCTCTTCAATTTCACCCGATTTCTGCTCTTCCGTAGGTCCTTTAGGAGGCGTCGTCATTTCATCAACCTGGCCATCTAACCGAGAAATGACATGTTGAGAAATTAAGCATCCTAGTTGGTCAATGCTTGATACCCCGGCATCCACACTCGCATTAACTGCAGATACATCTCCCCGGAGTAAAACAGTTACTAACCCACCAGATGTAATTTGAACATCTTGAAGGTTTACATCAGCTGCTTTTAATGCGGCATCTGCTGCTACAACTGCTCCTAAGAAACCACGGACTTCAATCATTCCTAAACTTTCGACCGACATTTCTTATCACACCCTTTAAATTAATGGTGTTTCAGCAATTTGCTTAACGGCAGTAGCAAATGCATCACAAGCAGCATTACATGCTGATTGGGAACCGATTAGCAGCCCACCACCGAAGTTAGTTTCCGAAGGCGGCCCATATAATGTCCCCATTTGTACATCAGCTGCCTTTAGTGCAGCATCCATTGCATAAACAGATTCCAACGGTGGTGCAATGAGGTAGGCAATTGCGTTACCTTCACGGCATCCCGCAATCTTTGAAAGATAACTTCCAGTTCTTGAAACTGTATGTGCAAAGTACACAATACTATCGTCGTCATTCGCACTAATAAAGTGAGCTTCATTTTCGATAACTTGAACACATCGATTCAAGCCACTCTTTACTTCTGCGGGATTTGGTCCACCAAGAATACCAATTACTTCACCGGCTAACTTAGTATTAGCATTGTCAGCCCCGGCATACATACTCTTACCGTAAACGACTTTAACATCGGCTGCCTTAGTTGCTTCATCCAAAGCAACATAAGTAACATCATCACAATCTGCTGTGATTAAGCCCAGACTCTTTACATCTGATGATAGATTTAATGACTTAGCAAGTTCCTCATCAACGTTAGGAATTAGTCTTGTACTCAATACATTGGATTGAATTTGATCATTTTTCATCTCCTAAGACTCCTCCCTAATTACTTTGAGCGTTTTCAATTTCCTTAAGTTCGATACCAGACTTCTTGTTCTTAAGAATCTTATTAAGCATTTCAGCGATGTACGCACCAGCTTCAACTGCAGGCATTCCGCCATCGTGAATGTTCGAAATAACCGTCCGGTTAGCCTCTGGCATATCAACTGTTGGCTTGTAGGCAATGTATGCACTCATCGACTTTGCCGTTACTAGACCTGGACGTTCACCGACCAGCATACATACAACATCAGCATCAGTAATTTCACCAATCTGGTCTTCAATACCTACACGAGCATACTTAACAAAAATAACATCCTTATCTTCAAAGTCTAATCCGTAAGACTTAAGACCGGTCTTAATAGCAGGAAGAATATCTGGAACATTTGCTTCAATAGCAGTTGAGCTTAATCCATCACCAACAACCATTTGAATCTTAGGATGCATCGTAACGTTATCCTTGATCTTCTTTACCATATCATCATTAAACTTACGTCCATGATCAGGCCGGGTTAGGTAATCCTGCTTAGAAGTACATTCAGTCTGTGTTTCTAAGAAACCTAACTTCTTTGGTAATTCAGGGTTAACGTCATTAAAGACAGCATCTTGAGCAGCAGCATGGTCTGCTTGGAACCGTAAAACAGAAGCGGTCTTATAACGAACACCAGTCCGCCACATTCCTAGACGTGCTGGGGTATAGGACTTTAATTTAAGGTAGCCCTTCTTGTCGTGTGGATGTGGTACTAAGAATTGTTTTTTAATATCAATCTTAGTAATGTCAGGCAATACTTTGTCTTGTTCAATTTCAGAACTTGTTGAAGTCGTATCGTTAGATAAGCTTTCATTTACAGAATCTTGATTATTGGTATTCTGTTCATTAGACATATTTTCCAAGATATTTTGAATCATATCTTTAATTTGTTGCTCATTCATTTTTCCACCCTCTTTGTACTAGTCTAAAAAGATTGAAGCGTCGCCATAACGAGAAGTAAAGTTACCCTTATCGTCAATTAAGTCCATCTTTCTCATCCAATCTTCAAATTCCTTAATTGGGTGGTATCCGAAAATACGACGAACAGTTGCGGTTTCTTGCCAACCAGTACATTGATAGTTAAGCATTACATCATCAGCATGTGGAACACCCATAATGTAGTTACACCCGGCAGCACCTAGCAGCATTGTTAGGTTTTCAGCATCATTTTGATCAGCTTTCATATGGTTGGTGTAGCAAGCATCACAACCCATTGAGATACCTTGAAGCTTACCCATAAAGTGATCTTCAAGTCCGGCCCGAATAACTTGTTTAGAATCGTATAAGTATTCTGGGCCAATGAAACCAACAACGGTGTTAACAATATATGGATCAAACTTCTTTGCAAATCCATAACAACGTGATTCCATTGTCAATTCATCAGCGCCGAAGTTAGCGTTTGAAGATAATTCGGAACCCTCACCAGTTTCGAAGTACATGCAATTAGGTCCTGGTGTCTGCCCTTGATGTAATCCTAGTTCACGGGCTTCGCTTAACATGTCTGCATTAACACCAAATGCCTTGTTACCCTTTTCTGATCCAGCAATTGATTGGAAAATCAAACCAGCGGGTGCACCACGACGTACAGCTTCCATTTGAGTTGTAACGTGAGCTAAGACTGCACATTGAGTTGGAATATCCCACTTTGAGCGGAATTCTTCAAACTTGTTCAAGATCTTAATAACACTCTCAACAGAATCATCATTAGGGTTTAGACCAATAACGGCATCCCCAATTCCCATACTCAAGCCTTCCATGGTTGTTGCCATGATCCCATCAATATCATCGGTAGGGTGGTTTGGTTGTAGCCGAGATGAGAATGTTCCTGGACGACCGATTGTTGTATTAGCAGTCTTTTCAACAATGATCTTCCGTGCACCAACAACTAAGTCCATATTGGTCATAATCTTTGCAACAGCAGCGGCCATTTCAGAAGTCAACCCGCGACGAACACGCTTAATATCTTCGTTAGTTGTCTTATCGCTAAGAATCCATTCACGTAAATCAGAAACGGTCCAGTTCTTAATTTCATTGAAGATACGCTTATTTACGCTATCAATAATAATCCTAGTAACTTCATCCTCATCGTATGGAACAACTGGATTATTATAAATATCATTCAATGTTAAGTGACTTAATACTTCACGCGCTGCAACACGTTCCTTAGCGTCTTTAGCAGCTACACCAGCTAACACATCCCCAGACTTAGGTTCGTTAGCCTTCGCTAAAACTTCTTTTACTGATTTGAAATCATACTGTTTATCAAACAGCTTAACGCTTAAAATCATTTCATTGCCTCCTCTTAATAACTAACCAAATACCAAAGTCTTCACAATAACAGGTAGTACTTCGCCACCTGCCACTGGTTCACCTAAGTCAATATAGTCGCCATTTTCGACTTTCACACTATCAATACAAATAAATGGATAACCCTTAGGCAATTTCGAGTAAATATTGTGTCCCAAGGCTTTTGCCATGTCCTCAGTGACAATTACAATAAGTGGTTTGCTCTCATCCATTAGTTCTTTTGCACCAGCAATTATTGCATCAGCATAGTCAATAATGTCTGCATACTTAGGATTTCTTAAACCATTTACTGCTAGGGCAACATTGTTCAACTCATTATTGGTTTTGTACCACTTTATACGCCGCTCAATGCTGTCCCTCAATGAATCCTTCCCGGCATTCTCTTCGTGTTTTGAAACTTTAAGAATTGGTAGGTTTCTAATTGGTAAAAGGCTTTTGGAATATTCAATAGTGCTACCAGTAACGTCAGTTGTATGCGAACCAGCTCCGACAACGGTTGCCCGAATTGTTTCTGCTGATGGATAAATCTTCTTCTCTTTGAAAATCGGAGAGTTCTTCAATGCTCCACCTAAAAGGACACCAATATCATCATATTCAAATGGATTATCGTGTTTCTTATAGATACAGTCTGCAACCCCACCAGAGAACGTGACACCGTCTATTTGGTCAGTATTCTTTAACGCATGATTTGTTATAAACAAATCAAAGTACTTACTCTTGGAGCCAAGACCTATAGTATTATTAATGATCAAACATAGTTCATTAACTAACGGTGCTAGGTCTTTCTCGCTTGTTACTTGCCCAACTTTTATGTTAAGTCCTTTGTCATCAATAATTTTTTGTGCCTTTTTTGAGATATAAGTTACTTTCCTATTTGGATCAAGCTTTACAATTCTTCCCCCGACATCAAAACATGCCGTATCGATAACATCGTCATCATCAAAGAGGCCTAAATTACTAGTTCCTCCACCAACATCGATATTAACGACATTTTTCAAATATTTTTTTGCCAGTCTATTAGTACCAGCACCTTTACCGGCAATAACACTTTCCAAATCAGGACCAGCTGTTGCAACTACAAAGTCACCAGCATAGTCACTTAAAGCTTGGGTAACGGCACTTGAATTCTTCTTTCGTGCCGTTTCACCAGTTATGATAACGGCACCCATTTGAATTTCATTTTTATTAATGCCGGCCTTCTTATATTCCGCAGCAACAAATTGTTTAATTTTTTCAGCATCTATTTCATCTTGAGATACCAGAGGAGTAAAAATTATTTTGCTGCGATAAATTATTTCCTTTTTGGAAATATTAATTCGCGGAACTGAGAAAGCGGACGCAAAGTTCTTAACAGTTAGTCGCGCAAGCACTAGCTGTGTAGTAGAAGTTCCTAGATCGATCCCTACACTTAAAATATGTGTATCATCCATAGGCGTTACCTTCTTACTCTACAGCTAAAAGCTCTTGTTCATAATGTTAAGCATATCTTCAGCTTTAGCCTCAATTGGGTTGGATACTGTATCAGCATCTTGAACGGCTGCCTTAGCAATACCCTCCTTTTCGCTATCAAATGTATCCTTGCTAATGCCATACTCACTAAAGGATGCAGGCATCTTTAAGTCTTTCCGTAATTTAATAATGGCCTTAATCAGATTTCTTACTGCAATATTAGGATTTACAGCAGTAATTCCGACAAGACGTGCTAAGTTAGCATACTTCTTAGCAGCCCGGTTAGGTTTTGCCATAATTCCTTTATTGAGTTCAGCGTTGTATGAAATTACTTCAGGCATAATAATAGTGTTCAATCTTCCATGTGGAATATGGAATTTTGCACCTGCTGCATGGGCAATACTATGATTAATACCAAGACCGGCAAGGTTAAATGCTAAACCAGCAATACATGAAGCATCATGCATCTTTTGACGTGCGTCCATGTCATCGCCATTCGCACTAACCCGTCTGATATTATTGAATACAATTTGAAATGCCTTTTCAGCAAAAGCATCTGAAAATGCATTAGCACCCTTTGATACATAGCTTTCTAAGCAGTGCGTTAATACATCCATCCCCGTATCAACAGTAATAGACTGTGGTGCGGTCTTAACTAAGTTAGCATCCAGCAATGCGATTGATGGTAAAACATCATCTGTAACTAGAGGATATTTAACTCCTTTATCAGCATCAGTAATAACCGCAAAGTTCGTTACTTCTGAACCAGTTCCACTAGTCGTTGGGATTGCAATTAGTTTAATTTCTTTCCCATCGTGGGTCTTTTGCCAGAAAAACTTCATTCCCTTTGTAGCATCGATAGCAGAACCACCACCGACTGCAATTAATAAGTCGGCACCAAAATCATTAATTTGTTCGATTCCCTTAACGATTTGATCAATTGGTGGATCAGGCTGAATATCAGAGAATACTTTCACATCATTATTTACATTAACCTTATCCTCAATCTGCTTAATTGCACCAGACTTAACCATGAAAGGATCAGTTACCAAAAAGACCTTGTGTCCCTTTATGCTTTTTAAGCCATCAAGTGCATTGGACCCTGTCCAGATTTGAGGCTTAAATTGAATCTTCTTCAAAATCTCATACCTCCTCAACAATCGTTACTTTTCCGGATTCTAGCCATCACCACACCACCTTAATAATGTAATAACAAAGACGTATTAGTCATTTTTGCCTTGTACGCCTATTATGCTAACGCTTTCAATTTTTTGAAAAAAGTATTATTTTTCACAATTTGTTGAGTAAACAATTTACATTTGTTCAAGATATTACAATCTTTTTTTTCGAGCTTATGTTAAAATTTAAATGCTTTGACGTTATTAGTTTTTTTGCTGGACTAATTGCGTCTTTTTTTATGGAGGTAGATCTTTTATGAAACTCTATACTGGTATTGGTGATAAGGGTATGACCAAGTTAATTGGTGGTGCCTACGTAAGCAAAGATTCTGACAGAGTAAAGGCATACGGTACTACCGATGAGTTAAATTCATATGTTGGTGTCGCTATTGCACGGCTAAGCAACAATGATAAATTCAGTGACTTGGTAAAAAGCTTAATTCATATTCAAAGCTGCATATTTGATTTAGGAACTGATATTGCCAACCCAGAAACTAACAGCAATAATCTTAGATTTAACAAGGACAACATTAAATGGATTGAAAAAGAAATCGATCGTTATCAAAACGAGCCGCCGGCAATAAAACGATTCTTATTGCCTGGTGGTTCTGAAACAAGTGCAATTCTACAAGTATGTAGGACTGTTACTCGCCGAGCTGAACGTTGTCTGGTTACTCTTTCTTGGAATAGCGACGTTCCGAACGACATAGAAGTATTTATAAATCGACTTTCTGATTATTTCTATGCAATTGCAAGGGTGGTTAATTACCGTCTTGGGATTAAGGAAAACTTCTATGAAAACGGAAATGAGGTATTCCACTAAAAATCGACTGTTTTGGAGTAATCAATATTTAACTAAGCAAATTCATATTAGTAAGTAGGAAGCTGTTATGGATGATAAAATTTTCAAACTGATTAGTAACATATCAACTTTGGTAACATTTGATATTTCATTTATAAAGGTTAACCACACATTCATAGGTGACGACTCAAATTTTACTTATTTCCAGCAAAATCTTTCTCATAATTCAGAACAATTGAACAAATTACTAATCTTTCCTTTTACAATCAATGATCATCTAAAGGGCCATTTTATTGTAAAAGCTAAGAACCTTTTTGCTAAGGAACAGGTTGATTTAATTAAGTCCTTTTTACGAGCAAGTTCCAGTGCAGTCACTAGCGAGGGGCAACATGTAAGTGTTTTATATCCACTTGCTGATCAAGAACTAAGGGACTTTTTATTCATACTAAGAAACACTAAATTTTCAAAAGGAGAGGGGTCTACCCCCCCCCAGAAATTTATACAGCTGCCTACTAAATCAATTATTAACATTGAAAATGCCCTATCATATATTAACCAAAACTTATCAAAATCACTAAGTCTAGACAACGTTTCAAAGGCAGTATATATATCGCCAGCTTACTTAAGTCGACTGTTTAAAAATGTCTTGAATATCAACTTTATCGACTACGTCAATATTTCAAAAATGAACGTCGCTCAAGAAAAACTAATCATGACACAAATTCCAATTATTGATTTGTCGAATGATTTGGGTTTTACTCAAGCAAGCTATTTTACTAAGACTTTTAAAAAGTGGACTGGCCTAACCCCATCTAGCTATAGGATTAAAAATAAGAATATCAAGCAAGTATATACAATTCCACGAACCGCTAGTTGGATGAACAATGAAAGTATTTTTACTATTTCAAAAGAATATTTTCATCAACAGCATCTTCCTATTAAAACCAGGAAAATCGAATCTGAAGACTACATTTCTTCAATTAATGGGCTTGAAGAAAACTTAAATCAAGAAAATGGCTGGATATACACAGTTGATTGTTTCCGTCCTTCCGTTTCTTCTAACCAATTAAGTGTTAAAAATAAGTCCGTTATTCAATGGTTATACGTAAGTAACAATTAATTGACACCATTACTGCGAATAATTTGCACACCATTTAACAAAAAATCGATTTATTACTATTTGATGAGTCGTATTTTACAAAATAAATTTGCATAATTCCCATGACTTTTTATTTAAATTCATAAATTATATAAATCTTTCACAAAGAATAGAGGTAAAACAAATGACTGAAATGAATATTAACCCAGATTTAGTAAAAGAAATCGTCGGACAAGTACTTTCTGAATCACAGTTTGGTTCAACTAATAGCAATAAAAAGATCTTTGCGTTCAGTATTCGAAAGGATGAGGAACCCTACGTTAAGGAATGGGCTAGTCAACACCCTGACGTTCAGGTTGAATACACCAGTGAACTGCTAACACCTGAAACGGCTAAGAAGGCGAAGGGGGCTGACGGGGTTGTTGTTTACCAACAATTAGACTACACTGCTGATACTCTCCAAGCCTTAGCTAACGAAGGTATTACCAAGATGTCTCTTCGAAATGTCGGTGTTGATAACATTGACATGGCCAAGGCTAAGGAACTTGGTTTTGAAATTACCAACGTTCCTGTTTACTCACCAAACGCCATTGCCGAACATGCGGCAATTCAAACTGCCCGGATTCTTCGGCAAACTAAGGTAATGGACGAAAAGGTTGCTAATGGTGACCTTCGTTGGGCCCCAACAATTGGTCGGGAAGTTCGTGATCAAACCGTTGGTGTTATCGGAACTGGGCACATCGGCCGGGTCTACATGCAAATTATGGAAGGCTTCGGTGCTAAGGTCATTGCCTATGACCCATTCGAAAATCCTGAATTGAAGAAGCAAGGCTACTACGTTGACAGTCTTAATGACCTCTATGCTCAAGCAGACGTTATCTCACTCCACGTTCCAGCTACTAAGGAAAACTTCCACATGATTAACCAGGACACCATTGCCAAGATGAAGGACAACGTGGTACTTGTTAACTGCTCACGTGGGGCCTTAGTCGATACGGATGCCGTTATTGCTGGCCTTGACAGTGGTAAGATCTTTGGATTTGTTATGGATACTTATGAAGACGAAGTTGGCATCTTTAACGCTGATTGGCGGGGCAAGCAATTCCCTGACGACCGGCTTGAAGACTTGATCCACCGTTCCAACGTCTTAGTAACTCCACACACTGCCTTCTACACTACCCATGCCGTCCGCAACATGGTTATTAAGGCCTTTGATAACAACTGTGAGTTAATTAATGGTAAACCAGCTGACACACCGGTTAAGGTTGGTTAATAATTCTTAAGATAAAAACAAAAGGGGAATAAGATAGAATTAGTAAGCTAGTTCGTTTTCAAACCCCCGCAAGTATAAAGAGGGCTCTAGTGTTCGGAAAAAACCGAACGCTAGAGCCCTCTTTGTGTACTGTGCTGCAGCATTTTCAAACATGTAGAGGAATTTCCCCTTTTACTATCCATGACTACTTTTCATTCACTATATTTACAAAATTACCTAATGCTTTCGTTGTATGATCATAATGATCAAAGATCTGCTGGACATTGCCCACCGTAACGAACATATTCATTACATTCATACCGGTATAGTGGAGTAACTGCTGAGTACGAGTGTTCGCGTTGGTACCGCCCCGAACTCCTGATGAGTTCGTAATCGTAATCACTAAGGATGAGTTAGTAGTAAACATAAGGTTACGACGATGGAACAGATAGAACATCAATTGCATTCTTCAAATCACCAGAAATTGAAAAGTTATATTCCTGAGTGACAAAGAACAACGTATCTATCTTATTCACAACTTCCCGAAAGACTTACTGTTTCTTTTCAAGATCTAGATTGTATAGCGGCAAGATGTCATAGTTTATTTAGAAGAAATCTGCTTTTGAGATTGCCCTATTAAGTAGTTAGCCAATTTCTGACTATACGAATATTTACTCAAACTCCCTACTAATGGACCGATATTAGCATTATCACGTCCCTTTTATTTTTGTTGGACAGTTTTTACTAAATCATGAGCAAATTGATCAAGTTTCTCAATATCTTCTTCATATGGTTCCAAATCAATTTTTACTTTTTCTGCCCCACTGGTAGCACCGGCTTGTTTAAAGGCATCATCAAAATGATCAACAGTAGTATTATAGTATTCACCGTAAAATTTATCACCAGAGCCAGCAACACCATAGATTTTCCCACTCAAATCGGTTTCCTGAAGATCCTCGTAGAAATCTACCCCTTCTTCTGGCAACGCTCCTTCATCATAGGTATATGCACAGACAACCAGAATATCGGCATCTTTAAAATCGTTAACATCTGTCTGGGAAATTTCCATTTCCTTTACCTGAACACCTTGCTTGCGTAAACTATCGCAAACGATATCTGCAATTTCTTCGTTATTTCCTGTCATAGTTGCATAAACAATATTAGCTGTTAACATTAGTTCCACCTCTCACAATTTTCTGTAACCGCTTTTATTCTACTACAAAATTTGAGCTATTTTATAATGCCAAATTAATTTATTGATAAAATAACCACTTTGATTAGCCCTTAAATTATTACCATTTTTCAATCCTTCCCTGGTTTTACAGCCCCTCCTCCTAACCTCTTCGGTATATTCCATATTAATAATTTAATAGTTAAACCGTTAAGAATATCTATATAGCGGTGATGAAAGCGCTTTACTGAATAGTGTAAAATGATATACAATGGATTTATAGTAGTTGTTAATGTCGCTCATTTAGAAACGAGGTAAGATCTATGGCACAGAAAATTTTTGCCTTCAGTATTCGGAAGGATGAAGAACCGTACGTCAAAGAATGGGCAAACGAACACCCGGATATTGACGTGGACTACACCGATAAGCTACTGACCCCGGAGACTGCCGCACTCGCCAAGGGCGCTGACGGGGTCGTTGTTTACCAGCAACTTGACTACACCCCGGATACCCTGCAGGCCCTTGCCGATGAAGGAATCACCAAGATGTCCTTGCGGAACGTCGGGGTCGACAACATCGACATGGCCAAGGCCAAGGAACTCAGCTTTGAAATCACCAACGTGCCCGTCTACTCGCCAAACGCCATTGCTGAGCACGCCGCCATTCAGACGGCCCGGATCCTCCGCCAGACCAAGGTAATGGACGAAAAGATTGCCAAGGGTGACCTACGATGGGCCCCAACCATCGGTCACGAAGTCCGCGACCAGGTCATTGGGGTAGTCGGTACCGGGCACATCGGCCGGGTCTACATGCAGATCATGGAAGGCTACGGGGCCAAGGTCATCGCCTACGACCCATTCGAAAACCCTGAGCTGAAGGCTAAGGGCTACTACGTTGACAACCTAGACGACCTCTACCGGCAGGCAACCGTCATTTCCCTCCATGTTCCCGCAACGAAGGAAAACTACCACATGATCAACGCCGACTCCATCGCCAAGATGAGAGACGGCGTCACCCTGGTCAACTGCTCGCGGGGTGCCCTCGTTGATACCGATGCCGTCATCAAGGCCCTCGACAGTGGCAAGATCTTCGGCTTCGTTATGGACACCTACGAAAACGAAGTCGGCATCTTCAACGCCGATTGGGAGGGTAAGGACTTCCCTGACGCCCGCCTGAACGACCTCATCCACCGGCCAAACGTCCTGGTAACGCCACACACCGCCTTCTACACCACCCATGCGGTTCGTAACATGGTAATCAAGGCCTTTGACAACAACCTCGAGCTGGTTAAGGGCGAGAAGGCTGACACCCCCGTTAAGGTCGGCTAGTCGCACTAGCAGAAAGAAAATTGCATTTAAAATTAAAAAAGGGAGACCGAATCTTTCCAGTCTCCCTTTTTGTACGCTCAATACTTAGGCGTTACTTATCTTCTTTTTTATCTTCTTCCTTCTTGTCTTCATCAACCTTTGGCGTGTATTGGTCGCTGTCGCCTTTTACAGCGTCCTTAGCGTCAACGATGACTAACTTACCATCTTGCATTTCGGCAACCAGGTGCTTGACGTCAAGGTGGTCAAGGTAGTAATCCGTTACCTTATCACGGATTTCCCGTTCGATAACCCGGCGCAGTGGACGAGCACCCATTGCCTTGTCGTAACCTTCGTCAATCAGGTACTTCTTAGCAGTTGGGGTAACCTTAACGTCCATGTCCTTCTTAGCCAAAGTCTTGTTAACGTCAGCCAGCATCAGGTCAACGATCTTTTGGAGGTTGTCCTTAGTCAGGCTGTGGAATTCAACAATGGCGTTGAACCGGTTCAAGAATTCAGGACGGAAGTAGTTAGTCAACTTCTTGATCAAGTCTTCTTCGTCCTCGTCATTGCCCAGCTTTACCGGTGCGTCGTTGGAGTAGCCGGCGTTAGAAGTTGCAATGATGATTGTGTTCTTGAAGTCGATGGTGTTCCCTTGGCCATCAGTCAGCCGACCATCGTCCAATACTTGAAGAAGGAGGGTAATCACTTGTGGGTTAGCCTTTTCAATTTCATCAAGCAGGATGATGGAGTACGGGTGCCGACGAACCTTTTCCGTCAAGGTGTTGGAGTTGTCATCGTAGCCCACGTAACCGGCAGTTGTCCCAATCAGCTTAGAAACGGCTGTCCTGTCAGAGTATTCAGACATGTCCAAACGGATGATGTCGTTCTTGGAACCGAACATGTCGAGGGCCAATTGCTTAGCCAATTCAGTCTTTCCGACACCAGTTGGTCCAACGAAGAGGAAGCTGCCAATTGGTTGGTCCCCTTCATCGAAGCCGGCCCGGTTCCGCCGGATGGCCCGAGCAACTGCTCCCACGGCTTCGTCTTGGCCGATAACCTTGCCTTCAAGCCGCTTGTCCATGTCCTTCAGACGTTCAACATCGCTGGCCCCAATCTTGGATACCGGGATACCAGTCATTTGTTCAACGGCATTAGCAACGTCTTCTGGAGTTGCCGTAACCTTCTCGTCTTCGGAGTTTTGACCCAATTGCTTCTTCAGGTCACTAATCTTGTCCTTAGCAGCCTGGGCAGCCTTGTAGTCTTCCTTAGCAGCGGCGTCCTTTTGCTTCTTTTCTTGGGCCTTGATTTCCTTTTCAATCTGCTTTGCATCGTGGGCTGGGTGTTTTGCAGCCAGGTGAGCAGCAGTCATATCGATCAGGTCAATGGCCTTGTCAGGAAGGGAACGTTGCGGCATGTACTGGACGGAGTAGTCCACTGCTGCTTGGAGAACGTCGTCTGGCAACTTAACGTTGTGGTGACGTTCGTACAGGTCCCGAATACCCTTCAGGATGGCAACCGTGTCGGCCTTGCTTGGGGCGTTAACCGTTACTGGGTTGAACCGCCGTGCCAAAGCAGCGTCCTTCATGATTGTGTTCCGGTATTCATCCTGGGTCGTTGCACCGATCACGGTGATTTCACCCCGCGACAATGCTGGCTTGATGATGTCGGCCATCCCCTTGGACCCACTGTCGGAGCCCGTTGAACCAGCACCGATGATTTGGTGGATTTCATCGAAGAAGAGGATTACGTTGCCGGCCTTCTTAACTTCGTCGATCAGCTTCTGCATGTTCTCTTCGAAGCTGCCCCGGTACTGAGTCCCCGCTTCCAGGCCGGAAATATCAATACTGATGATTTCCTTGTCCTTAATAGCGGCAGGAACGTTACCGTCAACGATTGCTTGGGCCAGGCCTTCAACAACGGCCGTCTTACCAACACCAGCGTCCCCGACAAGAACCGGGTTGTTCTTTGTCCGCCGGCTTAAAATTTCGGCCGTTTCTTGGATTTCCTTGTTCCGGCCGATTACCGGGTCGAGTTCACCCTGCCGTGCTTCTTCGGTTAAGTTCCGACCGAGCTTGTGCAGGATGCTCTCCTTGCCTTCGTTTGGTTGTTGACCTGGGCGCCCACCTTGTTGTGGAGCGGCACCGCCAGGCAACTTACCTGTCTGCCGGTATTGAGCAAATTCTTCAGGCGTTACTTCACGACCGTTGATCATGTAACGCCGGTTTTCAGAGTTGTAACCGTTCATCCCACCCATCAATTGGTTGAAGATGTCGTTCATATCACTGTCAAATGGATTCATTGGATTTTGTGCCATATCGCAGTACCCCCTTGTACTTTTTCTCTTAATTAGTTGTAGTCAGTTTCATTAATTGTCAGTCAAAAAACTAGCGGCTTTCTGACTACAGCGACTCATCATCATCGTGGTATAGATAATGATTCTCTAAATCACGCAGTACTTCCCACATCGCTTTATGTTCGGCTTGCGCTAGTGCATCAAGGTCGCGAAGATTTAGCGACGTAGAACTTGATTGTGGTTTGTTAAATGATTTATGCAAAGTCGTGTAGCCATAGCCGGACCGTTTTGATACTTGGTAGATGGTCAGATTATGCACCTCCAGATATCGCTTAATATCGATCCGCATCGCTCTTCACTTCCTTTACATTTATTATTATATCACATATGTGGTATAACACAAGTGTAATATAGCAAAAAAGTGAAATAATTTTAGTTTTTTTTGCGGACGGGGAAAACGCCCGTGACAGCAAGCATCTCCCGCGGTGGGCCCGAATTAATTTCCGGCTAACCCTTGACAAAGATTAAAAATAAATTAGAATGATTAACAATCAGTTAATTAAGGAGTTCACTAATGATGAAATCACGGATTCAACAATTGAATCGGGCATATTACTTCTGGTTTAGCGTCATGCTATCCGCTAACCAGCAGTGATTTTGTCATTGGCGGTTTCCGGATGGTCTAACATATCCGGAGCCCTCCTCATCATACTCATTCCAATCTGATGAAAAGACCCAGATATGGTTAATCCACTCCGGGTCTTTTTCGTATTTTCAAGGAGGAATTTTATCATGCCAGCAACTAAACCAAGTCTAATGAACCGTCTGAACAACAACTTCGCCCGTCTCAAGCCTGTCGGCATCCGGGAATTCGATGCCAAGGCCAGCCAGGTCCCAGGCATTGTTAAACTAACCCTGGGGGAACCGGACTTCAACGTCCCGGACGCCATGAAGGAAGCCGCCATTAAGAGCATTAACGATAACGACTCCCACTATGCTCCAGGGGTCGGGACCATCGCCCTGCGGAAGGCGATTGCTCACTTCCTGAACGACCGCTACCAGCTCGACTACGATCCGAACGGTGAGATTGCCGTAACCATCGGGGCCACCCAGGGGATCTACGCCGCTTTGGCAACTTTGATTAACCCAGGTGATGAAGTCCTGATTGCCACCCCAACCTTCCCCCTCTACATGGCCATCACCACCATGCTCGGCGGCCAGGTCGTGGAAATCGACACCAGTGCCGACGACTTTGTCCTGACGCCTGACAAGCTCAAAGCCGCCATTGCCGACCACCCAGCTGCCAAGGCTTTAATCTTAAACTACCCATCTAACCCGACCGGCGTCACTTACACGGCCGCCCAAATTGAGGAACTGGCCGGCGCCGTCAAGGACACCGACCTGGTCGTTATCGCCGATGAAATTTACTCCGAGCTAGTCTACGACGGTGGGCACACCTCAATTGCTAAATTCATCCCCGAGCAGACCTTGCTCCTCAACGGGGCATCCAAGTCCCACGCCATGACCGGTTACCGGATCGGCTTCATCGCCGGACCAAAGCAACTGATGGGCCCCGTTAGTGCCCTGAGCGGGATGATGATCACCTCCGCCACCGATTCTGCCATGGCCGCTGCTACCGCCGCATTCGGCACGGAAGCTGGCCACCAGGCGACCCTGACCATGAAGAAGGCATACCAAGAGCGGCGTGACTTCCTGGTTGGCGCCCTCCAGAAGCTGGGCTTTGAACTGGCCACTCCCCGGGGTGCCTTCTACGTCTTCGCCAAGATCCCGGCAGCGTTTGGCACTGACGATGTCGCCTTCGCTACCAAGTTAGCTGAAGAAGGAAAGGTCGCCGTTATTCCGGGCTCCTACTTTGGGGCCGGTGGCCAGGGCTTCCTGCGGCTCAGTTACGCTACTAGTATGGACAACATGAAGACGGCCGTTGACCGGATTGCTGCTTTTCTAAAGGAGGACTAAATAATGACTAAAATTTTAATGACCAGTGTAAGAGACGATGAACAGGCCGCCATTAAGGCCTTTGCCAAGGAACACGATGTTGAGATCACCACGACCCCCAAGCTGATCGACGACGCGGTTGACATGACAGCGGGGATGGATGGCCTGGTTATCCAGCAACGGAGTAAGGTTGACCCCGCGGTCTACCCCAAACTGAAGGCCAACGGGTTGAAGCAGATCGCCACCCGGACCGCCGGCTTTGACATGGTCGACATCCAAAAGGCCCACGAAAACGGCCTGATTGTCACCAACGTCCCGGCATACTCGCCCCGGTCCGTTGCCGAACACGCCCTCATGCAAATCTTCCGCCTGCTCCGTAAGTCCTACCGCTTCGACAGCCAGGTCGCCCAAAACGACTTCCGCTGGTTCAGTGACGAGCAGGCCTTAGAAATCCACACCGCCACCATCGGCATCATCGGGGTGGGCCGGATTGGTGGTACCCTGGCCAAGCTCCTCAACGCCCTGGGCGCCCACGTCCTCGGCTTTGATGTTAAGCCCAGAGAAGAGATGAAGGGCATCGTCGACTACGTTTCTAAGGAAGACCTCCTCAAGCAAAGTGACGTCATCAGCCTCCACGTGGACCTCAACCCAACCTCCACGGGCCTGATCACTGGTAAGGACCTGGCACTGATGAAGCCGACTGCCGGCCTGGTCAACGCCAGTCGGGGTCCTGTCGTGGTCACGGCGGACTTAGTTGACGCCCTGAAGAAGAAGGAAATCGCGGCCGCCGCCTTAGACACCTTCGAAGGGGAACAAAAGGTCGTCATGACTGACCGCCGGGAGAAGGGCCTTGACGACGTGCCGTTGATCAAGGAGCTTCACGAGATGGACAACGTCATCCTGACGCCCCACATCGCCTTCTTCACCAACCTGGCCGTCAAGAACATGGTCGACTTCTCACTGGAGGACGTCCTCACCGTCCTCGCTGGTAAGAAGTCCCCACACGAAGTTCAACCGGAGAAGTAACAATGGACTGGTATGACAAGGATTTTGACGAACTAACCGTTCACGAACTGTTTAAGATTTATAAGCTCCGGGCCCTGGTCTTCAATACCGAACAGGACAGCGCCTACTACGACCCCGACGACGATGACCCGCAAGCCCGCCATGTTTTCTGCATGGCCGGCCAGGAATTAGTTGCTTATGCGCGCTACTTCACCACGGGCGACCACGTTACCTTCGGCCGGGTCGTGATTGCTAAGGACCACCGGGGGCAGGGGCTGGGAACGCCACTGATGGACCACATTCTCGCCGGTATCAAGCGGCACTTTCCTGATAAGGAGGTCATCATCCACGCCCAGGTACAGGTCGAAGGATACTACCGGAAGTTTGGCTTCACGAGCTATGGTGACCAGTTCATCGAGGCCGACCGCAAGCACGTTCACATGAAGCATCCCGGACTTTAGGGGTCAGGATATCAGCTTAAAATAGGAAAATCCGCACCACAAATTTTGAATCGTGGTGCGGATTTTTTCCTTTTGCTACATGTGAAAAAACGGTGAGCGCAAGTCAGCATCCTCTTTTCATCTTCTATATCACAGACACATCAATTAACCATCATTACATTTTATAATCATGTTATAATATAGATACAGAAAAAGCAGGCCCGTTAAAAAGACGGTGACCTGGTTACTTTAGATCAATAGAAAATCGTCCGCGAACCGGCCAAAGTTCTATGCGGACGGTCTTTTATTTTCAACAGAATGTGAAAACAAAAGTCAGCAATGCAACTACGAAGATCGGGAAATAACTTTGATTTTCTAGTCCAAGATAGGAAAATCCGCACCACGAATTTTAGAAATCGTGGTACGGATTTTTGGGTGTGAGGAGCTTCTTCTCCAGTTCCTTTATTCTTCCATCTTCGCCCGGACCGCATCGACAACCGACTGCAGGCCAATCTGGGCCATTTCCTGTTCCGCGGCAATCTGTACCTGTCCATACGCCTCGCTAAGGACCGCCGGCATGCTGCGGCCCAGGGGCTGGTTGTGGTTGACTTCCTGGTCAACGTTTAAGAAGTGCTGATGGTCCTCCACCGCCTGGTAGACATCGAGGAGACTGACTTGGTTCGCCGGCCGCGTCAGGCTGATTGCAATCTCGTTCCCCTTGCCCTTGCGGTTTAAGATCCCCGCCTTGACCATCCGGGCGATCAAGCGCCGAATCAAACTGGGATTTGAATTGACACTATCAGCAATTGTTGAGCTGCTAGCACTCCCTAAAATTTCTATGTATACCAAGATGTGTACGGCGTCGCTCAGCCGGTGCGAATATTTCATCTTTATCTCCCCATTTATATTCGTTTAATACCTAAATTATAGGCTATTAATGCGGATGGTCAAAGAAGCATTTTAATTGCACCCGAATTTTTTGTCCGGTAAACTTAAGGCAAATTGATAATCAGGAGGTTTTAATATGAGTACCTACAAAGTTAGAGCAACAAAGACCACCACGGGAATGCAGGTTGCGGCCGGGGCCCGCGGCTTTGAAATTACCTTTGACGAGCCGAACAGTACCAACACGGGGATGAACCCGGTGGAGATCCTCCTCGCCTCATTTGGGGCCTGCCAATCCATCACCGCCACCGAACTCGCCCGGAAGCGACACTTTGACTTACGGGCCTTCTGGGTCGACGTCGAAGGGGACCTCGGCAGAGAAGAGGTCGACGGCCAAAAGCTCTACAAGTTCACCGAGATTCGCTACGAGCCCCACTTGCGCAGCGACGAATCGGACGAAGATATTAAACAGTTCCTGGCAGACGTGGCCAAGAGCTGCCCGGTGGAGAACACCCTGATGCACGGGGCTAAGTTCAAGCAAACCGGCTTTGTTAAGGAATAACAAACTACGGAGCACGGGAAATTTTCCCCTACTCCGCTTTTTTTATCACAATATTATTGTAACTATAATACTATATAACATATAATATTAGATGAACGATAGCAAAGGAGGGTCACCATGAAAATAACCATTACTGCCGACCTCCTTGATGGGATGGTCCTCGCGATTCTTGAGCGTCAAGACTATTACGGGTACGCCCTCACCCAGGAGATGCAAAAGGCAATCTCAATTTCCGAATCCACGATGTACCCAGTCCTGCGGCGGCTCAACCAGGGTGGCTATTTGACCACCTACCAGCAGAGCTATCAGGGCCGCAACCGGCGCTACTACCGCATTACCCGCAAGGGCGAGCAGCACTTGAGCCGGGTCCGCAAGCTATGGAACGACTATAAGGAAAGCCTCGACCGGGTGTTTAACGCTAGCGATAAGGGGGAAGAACAATGAACGCACGCGAACAATACATCGAACAGTTAAAAAAATACCTGAAGGGCCTGTCACAGGCGGACCGGGACGACGCCATCGACTTCTACAGCGAGTATATCGATGATGCCGGGTTAACCACTGTTAAGGAAATCGTCGACAAGCTGGGCACGCCCGAGCAGCTGAGTACGGACATCATCGCCAAGACGACCGGCAGCCAGCCGAACGGCCCGGCCAGTCGACCAGTGAATTACGTAAACGACCGGCGGACCCGGACCATCCTCTACATCTGCCTCGCGGTGGTCCTCATTATCTTCTTGGGGCCACTTGCCCTGGGCCTTTTGCTCGGCTTCTTCGGCCTGATCATCGGCGGGCTGGCCTCCATCTTTGGCCTGGGCATTTGGGCCTTCGCGCTGGCCGGATCACTGTTTGCCACCGACGTGTGGGGAGCAATCTTCTACTGCGGGGGCGGGATTGCCCTCCTCGGCCTGCTGATTATCTTCGTGGCCATTGTGGTCTGGGCCATCAAGTGGCTTTACCGGGGCTGTAAAAATTTCGTCAGGTACCTCAGGAACAAGTCTAAGGAGGGCGCATAATGAAAAAAGCACTTAGCATCGGGGGCATCCTCGTCATCATCGGGGCCATCATGGTGGCCGTGGGCTTCTTTAGCCATCCCCAGCCTTTCCACCCCTTCGACGAGGAGACCTTCAACCACGTCAATAAGCAGACACTGACTAAGCAACACTTCGACCGGGTCAAGGTCACGGCGGCCTCCGCGGATGTAAAGGTCCGGCAGGGTGACCACTACGGCGCATACTACTACGGCAAGAAGCACGCGGCTTTGAAGACGACGGTCAAGGACGGCCAGCTTACCGTTAGCCAAACCACTGCCGTTAAGACGAAGCACTTTAGCGTCTCCTGGAGTGACGATAGCAACGACCAAATCGTTATCACGGTGCCAAAGAACAAGCAGGTCCGGGACTTGACTATCAAGGGTAATGACGATGTTACCCTAAAGGACACCCGTTTTGCTCGGGTTCACGTCAAGACGCACGGCGGTGACGGCAACGTCAACAACAGTAAGATTAAGGGTGGCACGATTGACTCCGCATCCGGCGACATTCGATCCGCCAATAGTCGGTTAACGGCCACCAAGCTTAATTCCGCCAGTGGCGACACTGACCTCTACAAGGTAACCGTTAACGGTGGGCAGGCCGACCTATCTTCGGGTGACTTCACAGCCCGCAAGCTGACGGTCAATGGCCACTACCTCGTCAATAACCAAGATGGGGATAACGAGGCCCACGCCCTGAACGATCCGGGGGTAATTCTGACTAGCGACGACGGCAACGTCAGTCTGGGCCACCAGGAAAAGGACGATGGTGGAACCCTCGAACGCAACACCGATAATCCTAACCTCATCAGGATGATAACCCAAGACGGGGACAATTCATTTGATTAAACGCAAAAACACGGCTGAGAAAATTCAAATTTTCTCAACCGTGTTTTTTTCACTGCTTAAAATACATCCTCAGCATCTTGGTCAGGGGCTTGTACAGGATAAAGTAGAAGCCCACGTTCCCGGCCGCGTGGTAGAAATCGAACAGCAAACCGTTCAGCCAGTAAACGATGAAGGCCGCGAAGCCTCCGTAGATTGACATCCCGATACTGACGAAAAAGCCGTACTCAAAACCGAGGAAGGCGGCCAGGATAACCTGGAGGGTCAGGTGCTTGCGGATTGGCAAGACCTTGGCCAGGCCCGCCACCGTCAGCACACAGACCGCGTAGGCAATAATCTGGGGAACGGTCCAGATTCCAAAGCCCAGCACCAGGTTAGAAACAACCATGATCATCATGGCCAGCGAAATGCCGAACCCAATCCCCAATATCAGGGTGACAATCATAATCATGTCCGTAACCGGCTGGACGTTGGGAATCGGGATTCGAATAATCCGGAAAACAACGCCAATCGCCGTGAGCATTGACATTAATGTCATCCTTTTGATGCGGTCATGCTCAGTTGTCATCGTTGCTCCCCTCCCCTTTAGTTGTCTTAATTGCTCATCTTACTGAGGTTGAAGACAACGTGGTCATTGTTTTTAACGTGCTGTTGCATTACCGACTTGTTGCTGGACTTGCCGTTGATCGTGTAGGTCCAGTAGATTTGCTTCTTATTGTTTTGGCTGTGACCATCGATTGAAGATACCATGTCCTTGTCGGCAATCTTGACCTTCCAGCCCTTCTTGAGGCCGTTCAGGACGGTGGCGTTATCCTTAACCGTGACCTTCTTGTTAGCGAACTGCTTGTTGTTCTTCTTTAAGGTGTAGGTAACCTTGATATTGTTGCTGGCCTGGGCCGGCGTGTTGTTACCCTTAATCCCATTCAAGAACAGAAAAGCTAAGAAAACCGTTACTAATCCTGCAATCCACTTCATCATTTTCATTGTCCAACACTCCTCATTTCTGTGTTACCTTTATGATACCGGTAGGTGTAAGCGTTTGCCAGCAAATGGGGGTGAGTGGAAATTTATTACCAGAAATAGGCAAGAATTTCACATTAATGCCGGAGAAGACTAAGGCGGGACCCAACATGCGTTATACTAGAATGAAAACACGAGTTTGGATGGTGACAAAATGACGAAATCAGCCCGGAACAAGACAATTGATTTTGACCTTGCACACGCACCCGCGGGCGTTCTTACCCAAATTAAAACAGCGGCAGATGATCTCACAACCATGAAAAAGGTGGTAGACCAGAGCATCAATGGTGATTCGTTTTCCATCCTCCCCCAGTTACCGGATAAGGTGGCCGACCTGGCCCTGGTGGACCCGCCCTACAACCTCAACAAGCAGTATGACGGGCTTCACTTTAAACGCCTGGCGGATAATGACTACCAGACCTACACCCAGCGCTGGATTGACGCCTTGAAGCCGAAACTAAAGCCGGACGCCAGCCTTTACGTCTTCGCGGACTGGCAGACCAGCATCGCCCTGGCGCCGGTTCTGGGCAAGAACTTCATCATCAAGAACCGGATTACCTGGCAACGGGAAAAGGGACGGGGCGCCAAGACCAACTGGAAGAACGGGATGGAAGACATCTGGTTTCTGACCATGAACAACAAAGACTACACCTTCAATGTCAACCAGGTAAAGCAACGGCGACAGGTGGTCGCCCCTTACCGAGAAAACGGTCAGGCAAAAGACTGGCAAGAAACTGCGGTGGGGCGCTTTCGGGACACCATGCCGTCTAACTTCTGGGATGATATTTCGATTCCGTATTGGTCGATGCCGGAAAACACCGGTCACCCTACCCAGAAGCCGGAGAAGCTGTTAGCAAAGACGATTCTCGCCAGTTCTAACCCCGGAGATGTGGTCCTCGACCCGTTTGCCGGGGCCGGGTCAAGTTTAGTTACGGCTAAAAAGCTGGGGCGTCACTTTATCGGAATTGAGCAGAGCAAACTCTACACAGCCTGGGGAATTTACCGCCTGATGAAGGCCAATGATGACCGCAGCATCCAGGGCTATACGGACGGTGTCTTTTGGGGCCGCAATACCGGTGCTCTGCAACGCGCTAGTAAAAAGGAAATGAATAACTAGCTTGCTAGTTATTTTTGTCATAATATCTGTAGACTCTCACAATTTGTGTAATATTCGAAAATCGAAAAAAGTAGTTTTATTTTTTGCCCTTGATTTGATTTAAATTTAAAACATATTCCATTTCTATTAGTATTTCTTAGCAAAGTACTAAATGAAGAATTGAATGCAGGCGCTTGGGGCATTAATAAGCTAATTATCATACTAAAATAAGCTTTATTTAAGAAGCCATATCAAACTGGTAAAAAATATAACATACACGACATAATAAAAGAAGGCGTTTTAATGAGACGTGAAGATAAAAAAGGCGAAAAGATTATTGGCGATTTTCTACAAAGACATTATTATCAAGGCCTTATTAATTTAGAAAATCCACAAAAGCCTTCATATATTAAGAGAATAGACCGAATCACTGATAAAAAACAACAAACTAACGGAATAGATGTCCAGATTCACTTAGGGTATAAATCTAACCCTGTACTATCAAAAGAAGTAAATATCGATGAAAAGACAGCTCTATATTATCCGAAGGGAAATATGAATAAACTAAGTGGAATAAATACATTTGCCTTTGAGCTAAAGTCAGAAATAAGCTATAAGGGTCGAGGAACTGATATTGGCTGGCTTTTTTCTAATAACTGCACTAACTACTATTTATTAAATTGGGTAACTATTTTTATTGGTAAGCCTAATAATATGTTCAACAAAAGGCATTTGAATTGGTGGAATAATAACTCGATTGAGAATGGGAAAATAAAGATTCAAGAGATAGAATCATACTTGATTTCTAAGAAAAAGCTGATTTCTTTCATTACAAAAATCATGAACAGTAATCCGAAAACTGCTCGGCTATATTCAAAGCCAAAGGAACTTAATGACTTTATGAAGAAGAACCATAAAAATAATTACAACGACTTTGTATACTCAATTAATGAAGAAACGCGTTTAATGCTTAACAATAATCTTCCCGAAAAACCGGTAAACATTATTATTAATAAAAGTCAGCTTGGCCAATTGGCAGTTTTAAAAACTATATCAACTATCGATTCTCTTACTCCAAGGAGAATATATTAATGAAACATCCAAGAAGCTATAATACGGACGCAGCTACTAGGAAGAGGATGTCTAATGTTCATTTAAAATATGGTAAAGATGAAAACCTACTCGCCCTTAGTTTATGGCATGACGGCATTAGATATCGAAGAAATTATAAGAAACTCCCTGGATCACCTGATATTGCTATCACTAAATATAAAATTGCTGTTTTTGTAGACGGAGAATTTTGGCATGGCTATGATTGGGAATACAAAAAAAAGCGGCTTAAAAGAAACCGCAATTACTGGGTGCAAAAAATCGAGGAAAACATCCGACGTGACAAGCGAAATGACATACTTTTAAGAAAAAAGGGGTGGCAGCCAATTCATTTTTGGGCAAAAACTGTTCTTAAGAATACCGATTACTGTGTTGCCAAAATTGAATATTTTATAAGAAGCAAGGAAGAGAATGATTGATTTATCTACCCCTTGTCCCAACACCAATTTAATTAAGAGTCTTTAGTTAAATCGACCATATTAATTAAGTGTAAAAATTTTCATTTCTATCGTCATAATCTAAAATAATCCTAATACCACTCCTAAAAGGATAAAAAAGGCAATAATTGCAACCATTGACCCAAAACATAAGTGAATAATAATAAGTATAATTGCAAAACCAACTATTCCTGAAAAGCACCCACTTTCCTCAAAAATATGATTACCACTAATGTACCAGCCACCCCAGCCAAAAATAGATCCACCTACTAATCTGAGTATAAGTAAAAGTATTAAAAATCCCATACAATTCTCCTTAAAATGCTGCGTTTTCCATAAGATTATCAGAATATTCACTTGGTAAGTCTTGGAATATCTTAATTAAACATGGCCATGATGCACAAACATTTGGTGTTTGATAAGATTGATTAATATCATACCTTTTATTGGTATAATTTGGATGCTGACGATAGTCATAGCGACTATCAAGAGTTAAATAACCATTAACATCAATAAGGAATTTATTTTCATTCATTAATCGTATATCTTGAATTGATTGATTGAAGCGCTCTGCTGCAAGTTTAGCCATAGATAAATCGGTAGTTCCTGTTAGTAAATATGTGCCACAATTACCAATTATGCTGGGAGTATTTTCATTGAACATAGTTCTAAGTTGAGATTCATCTTGAACCATCATACACAATGAAATATTACGGCTACGTGCAGTCGCCAAGTAATCGTCAAAGTGGGGAATTTCAATATTTTTAAAATCGTCAAGGAAAAAGCGAATTTTAACAGGTAATCTATTATTCTTGCACTTAAACGCTTGGTGATAGAGAAATGTAAAAAGCTGACGATACAAAACATTAGAAAGGAAATTCTTTGATGGGTCGGCAACATCATAAAGTATAAATAAAGCTGTTCGTTTGTGAAGTAATTGAGTGAAATCAATTTGGTTAGTATTAAGTAGATTTTCTACATTACTTAACATGTAAGGATTCAACGCAGCTCCAAGGATTCCGGTAACACCTGCCCAAGTTCTTTCAGCCTGTTTGATTCCGGCAATACTATTCCATACTCGTAAAGCTTGCGAATGAGGATTATGTTGTTGAACCCAGTCAAAAATTCTTTCACCAAGACTAACAGGGATTTCATAATCATCTTCATCCTTAAGATGAGCAAATTTATAGATACTCTTACCTTCATAACCAAGTGAAAGTAAGACATCATTAACGTCATCATCTGGTCTATCTAAACATTCAAACAAGCGAGTAACAGTTCCCATTGTTTGTTCAGAATCAGGAAGGAACTCCTTAACAAACAGTATTAAAGATTCAAGCAAACTAGCAGGACTGTTTATCCAGAAAGGATCATCATGCTTTGAACGACTCTCATTTCCACTTACATCAGTAGAAATAACTTGTTGAGCAAAGGACAGTATGTCTAATTGGTTGTTCATATATACAAGCGGGTTATAGGTCATCGAATGCTTGAGATCAATAAGATTCAATACCTGGATTTTATAACCTTGTGCTTTTAAACTAGCTCCAGTATGAGCAAGAATATCTCCCTTAGCATCAGAAATAACGTAATTCATATTCCCCTGAAGGACATTCGGTTCGACAAATGAGTAGGTTTTCCCCGTACCACTTGAACCAACCACTAATGTATTGGTATTTTGGGTCTTTTGAAAGTCGATTGGCAAAAAGGTATTGCTTCCTAGAATAGTTGTAGACTGTTTATATTCTTGTTGCCATGGTTCTTGATAGTGATTCGATTGTTGACTTTTACGAAAACCAATTAATGTACTCACTTTATTAAGTCATCCTTTCAATCTATACCTTTTCGTTACAGGTTAAATAAAGATGCTAAGTTATCATCCCTCTTTAATAACTAATATAGAAAAAAGCAGAACAAAACAAAAAGCCGTATTATAAATAATTCATTTTAAAGGTAACTCAAAAACAGTTGTTATTCTAACAATAACAACACAACCAGTTATTGAGAACCTTTACAAACAAAGCCTATTAAAAGGCATACATCGTAGAGTCAAATGAAACTACGTAAAATATAAAATGAAATACTTATAATACGGTTCTTTTATAATTGTTCTGCTAAATACGGTCTTGCAGGCTTAATTAAACCTACAACTTTAATTTTACTCCTATTTTTCCTTATTACAATAGAAATTATTAATAAAGTAGGCAAATTTTAATTTCCTGATTTTAGCCTTCATGTATAAAGTGTTATATTTCTATATATAGACATAAGTGCTAACGTAATGTAGAATTATCTCTAAAAACTAATAGAAAGAAAAAGTTAATTATGAAATTATGGACCATTCAAAGACAAGAAGTATTGAAAACTATAGCCAATCAAGGTATTTATTATCCAAACTTCAATGAATCACAATATGTAAAAGCAGAACCTGAAATCAAGAAGTTATTCGATACGTCTTTAACTGGTTTTCTAAATAAAAATTTATCAGCAATGTTTGACTTTGACGGCTGTCCGTATGAAGGATTAGTTTTTTGCTTTGGAGCTATTTTAGATGGAAAGCCAAGCATGATTCCTGATAAGGATACTTTCTTTAATTTAATCAATGAGCGTATCTCTTCTATTGAATCATTATGGAATTATATTACGAGAGATATTTCTGATAATGAACCTTATCTATTAGAGCTTGATTATGAAGATGGGCTTTTCAATCCAGTTCCTATTGATATAAATGATTATCAAGCCCTATTACCTCCTGTCTTTCCGATGGGGCCATACACCGCGGAAAGATTGAATAAAATTGAACAAAATTTAGTTAATGGTACTTATGAACCATCAGTCTTGCCTAGCGGTATCGCTCAATTTCATGCACCTTATATTTCAATAGAAAATGTTACAAACGTATATAAATTAATAAATAATTAAAAATATGATGATTGAACAATTAAATAGTCTAGATTTAATTTAAGGTAACAAAATTACTACAAACTAAATCTAGACTATTTTTTCTTTAATTTTTATCTCTAATTAGCTTCATCAAAATTGCAAAAAAGCAATATAATGCCTTTTAGCTATTTAGTAATTAAGCTTTTTACCGCCTGCCGAATATACGAATTATTAAGCCAAAAACTACTTGTAGTCATATACTCAACTTTTAATGGGTACTTATTAGTGACCCTTGCTTCATTCCAATTTGTCCATCTAGCTTGAACAGGAAGTTTATTAGAAGAGCTATTATTAATATAACTAGATTTTTTTGCATGCGGTCGTACATGAATAATAGCGTTATCACTCAATGATGTTAAATTATTGCTTACAGATTGACGATTAGCATGATATGTTAATTTGACACCTTCTTTGAGCTTTCTTACCGTATCTTCCCATACGTGCTTGATAGGCCCCTCGATATCCCTTTCAGGGACTTGAAAGAATTTTACACCTTTAAAAATGGCAGATTGCAAGAAATAACTTGAACGAATTTAATGACGTAGATTAAGCAGGAAGATCTCGATTGGTGTATGCCA